>DAOUYQ010000047.1 GCA_030666035.1 Microcaldota archaeon | reverse complement strand
CCTTAAATATTTTTGTATCTAAATTGCCCAAATGGCGAGGAAGCGTGGTCATTCCCTCACCTTAAGCTGAGAAACCATGGTTTTTTCCCACAACATAAAACAAAGCGCGTAAGGGCCTGGCACAGCAGATATCCCTATGTTTTTTTTATTAAAAAGTATCCCCCAAGTAACAGAGTAGCTACACCAACCCATTGTATATGTGTTAAGGTTTCTCCCAGCAGGATATATGCAAACAATGCTGAAAACAATGAACCTGAAAGGAAAAAGGTAGTTGTAATGAATGGGCCAACTAATTTTATTGCCTTATATTGACAAACTACGGATAATACATACAGGACTGCGGTTAGCACAATATAAAATAATCCACTGGAGAATGCACTTAATACTTGATAACCCAGGAGGAAAGGAATGAATAATATTATCATTAATGCACTTATGCCTATTCTACAAAAAATGACAAGTTCTGTTGGTACTTTGCGCATAATCTTTTTGGCAAAAACATTTTGAAATGCTATAATCAATGCAGCAATAATTATCAACAAGTCCCCCGCATGAGGGATTATCAAGGCCCCATTGGTTATTAACAAAAACGCTCCAAGCAACATTATAAACATAAAAAATATTGAATTGCCTGGAACTTTTTCCTTTAATAAAAAGTAGGCAAAAGGCAATACAAACAATGGAGTTAACCTGATAAGAAATCCTGCATTTATTGCAGTTGTAATGTTTTGCCCCACGAATAAAATTAAAATGGCCACAGCAGAAATAATCCCAAGAATAACCAAATCCCTTAATTCATATTTTTTTACAAATTTCAATTTCTTCAACTGTGGCGAAAAGAAAATGAGTGAAATAAAAATAACTATGGCACTTCTTGAAAATGAAAATGACAATGGATCCAAACCAAAATTTAAACCTATTTTTTGAACTACTATCAGCAAACCATAAAACAAGGATGTTCCAATCAGGTAAAATAATGCAGTTCCATTATCTTTCCCCATAAATATCTAATTAATTCTATTCATTTTTAAAACAAACATAACTATGTTTTTACTATTTTTTTTGCACGGCGGGGCACGATATTCCTGCTTAAATTCCCTGCCAGACATATAAATAAAATATCCTCCTGCACGGCTTCGTTGGAACGCTATTTTGAAAAAGTAGCAATAATCACATCACCATCTCCAGTATAAGAGTAATACTCCTCGTTTACTTTTACTATCGAGAGCCTAACT
Source organism: Microcaldota archaeon (assembly GCA_030666035.1). Classification (GTDB taxonomy): domain Archaea; phylum Micrarchaeota; class Micrarchaeia; order Anstonellales; family Bilamarchaeaceae; genus CAIKOA01. The sequence goes on along the minus strand of DAOUYQ010000047.1, from coordinate 5,270 downwards.
GTTTCCCCTTCATGCACCGTCACAGTAATATAAGGGCCAAAGCCACAACCACACATATGCATGCCACAGAACCTCCTCGAGGCAGTTAGAATATGGTATTCTTTAGCATTTCCGCGGTCCACAAGTATCTCGAATATGCCTTTCTTGGTTTGCCCATTAGTTGAATTCATATTACTGAAGGGCCTCTTTTCCCAGCAGTTGAATTTAGAACCATTTGCGAATTCCATTTTCCACTGACATTGTGCATATTTGAAGGTTTCATAAACCAGTCCATCAACGCACTCGCTTTCAACTACTATCAAACCCTGGTCAGGCACCTCTATTGTGATGCTCCCCTCACCGCTATAGCTCTCCTCATTAGTATAATTATCATCAAGAATTCCACACAGCTCGAAGCTGTAGCTTCCAGGAATTCTAGTTTTCATTGAGAATTGAAGTATTCCGTATTCATCTAATGGAATATATAAATTCCTCCATTTTTTATCTACATTTTCCCTATCTATCAGCGGCTCCCCAGAATCATAATCTTCCCAAAACCGCTCTGGAAGTTCTACTGGTTCCACACATGCAAATTTTTGCAATGATGGTGGGTCCCCCTCCTGAGTATGCAGCTTCCATGAGAAATTGGCAATGCCACTGCTTCTATTATAGGTCCCCCTACTCTCAACAACTTTGTAATCTGCATCTTCATAAAGTTCTTCATAGGTTTCACCCGTTTCCCCTTCCACTGGATCAAACAAGCCAGGGGGCACACTAGGAGGATTCCCAAAAAACTCATCGACAGGATGGCTGAAAGGGCTGGAAGGATTGTACTGCGTACATCCAAAAGTGGAGAACAAAGCTAAGATGACAAAGAGGATGGCCCCTCTTTGAATGAGTTTACTTGAGAGCATGTTATGTTATCATATGAAAAATATAAAATTCTTTCCCACTCCCTATTTTCATTATGCAGTTATAGGGTCCACCAGCCCAATCCCGCCTCAAAAAGAAATCCGCCTAATTTAGATATTGAATGGCTTGAGCGCCTTTACTATTGGAATGAGCAGGAAGCACAGCCCGGTATATTCCGGAGATATAAATGCCACAATCAGTGCAATTATTGAAACAAATGGAACCATAAGCCCCCTGCGCTTGGCCACTTCAATTGCCTGGTCATCCACATCTGGCTCAATTAGCCTGTGCTTATCTGATGATGCATAGCTCCAGTTGAAGTAATATAACATTCCTACAATAAACATGTTCAGCGAAAAGAGCACATTAGCCGCCGTATCATGCGGATAATCTGCCATCACAGAAGTTGAAAATGGAATAAGGACAACAAATAGCATTACCGTAAGATTAATCCAGGTATGCGTCCGGTTAGTCCCTTTAATCACATGGAATTGCTGGGTATGTATCATCCAGAATATCGCCAAAAGTATAAAGCTCAAAACATAATTGTAAAATGCACGCGACTGCTTCCACAGCAAATCGTCTAGCTGTGTTTGCGGAGGCAGGTTAGCAGGGTCCGGCAAAATCAAATTCAATACAAGCAGCGTCATCGCAAAAGCAAAAATTCCATCAGTGAGCGACTGCAGCCTTGCACTGCTTACCCATTTTTCCACGATCTTATCTACTTTCACAGCCTTTTTGTCCGCTGCTTCCTGCTGCGCTTTGGTTTTAGGTTTAGAGAATAAAGGATCCCCTGTCCTATCCGTGCTTTTTTTCCCGGTGCCCTTCCTTTTTCCTGCCATTTTCCTTAACCCGCACTCACAACATTTATCTTAACTTTTATATTTCTTCCCCCCCAATCAGTTATTATGCTCAAACCCCTTCTTTTAGCCCTGCTCACCTTTTCGCTCACATTTAGCATAGTTGGGGAGCAGTGTCCCCAATTCCAAGAAAATTGCATAGAGAATGCATGCGCCAAAGCAAAAGCGGAATTACATGAATATGGAATCTGTGTCCAAGGGGAAGAGTTTGATCCAGAAGCATATGCAGCAGAAATTGATGCATGCAATTTTTCATACGAATATTGATTGGAAAATGATGGCCTTGTGCACAACATGTCCTGCTGCGGCCCAGTTTTTATTCTCCTTGGCGCACTCATACTTGCAGTTAAATACTCCACCTGAGATATGCCATTTCTGTGTAGTGATTTTATGGAGATAGGCATTTCAAATATTCCCAAGGACACCAGGATTGCGCTTGTTCCCCAAGACGTAAAAAAGCTGGTTGATGCAGGGCATTCAGTATTCATTGAACGTGGTGCAGGCAGCGCAGCAGGCTTTTCTGATGAAGAGTACAAGCAGGCAGGAGCCCGGATTACAGATTCAGCCTGGAACCATGATATGGTAGTGGGCGTCAAGTCCCGTGCAGAAGACCCATACAAAGAAAATCAAATCTTCATGGCGTACCTGCATGTAGAAAAAGGCCAGAGCCCGGAAGTATTGAAAAAGCTTCTGGAGAAAAAGATTACTTCATATGCATTTGAAGAAATAAGGGACGAAAACGGCCGCCGGCTTGTAAATCTAGGGTATGAAGCTGGAGTTGTAGGAATGTACGAAGGCCTCATAACTTACGGCTCTCTGCTTGAAGAGAATGGAATTGAAAACTCCTTCAAAGCCCTCTCCCCAATAAAGGAACTGGGCAAAGAAAAAGCCTATGAACTCCTCTCCCGCCTAAACCTGCAGCAAAAGCCCGAAGTTGCAATAATGGGCTATGGAAACGTTTCCCGCGGAGCCCAGGAAGTCCTGGAAAAAGCAAAAATCAAACTCCTCATCCTGACAGAAGCAGAAACCCCCCACATGGAAAAATACCTCCCTTCCCTGGATATCCTAGTTAATGCGGTTGTGTGGCTCCCCGGGCAGTCTCACCTGGTTACAAGAGAAATGCTCAAATTAATGAAGAAAACCGCCCTAATAATTGACATTGCCTGTGATGAAGCCGGTGCAGTAGAAACCTGCAGGCCAACCAGCTTCAAAAACCCCACTTATGTTGAAGAGGGCATAACCCATTCCTGCATAGATAACCTTCCAACTGCAATTTCCAAGGAGTCCTCAACCCATTTGAGCTCCATGATCATAAATCATGTGCTTACAGTTGCAAATGGCGGAGAGCTCAAAACGTCCCTTACTACCAAGGATGGGAAATATGTGGGGTAGCGCCCCCTCCTCCATCCAATCTAATGCCGTATACTTGCAGGCCCTTGGTGTGGATGGTATTCCATCAGCTGTTTTTCCCTGGCCTTCCGCGTTCCATCAAGGTCCTCCATCACCCTCTTGCTCAGGAACACAAATCCAGCCAGCATAATCGCACAAACAACAAATATCGGCTCATCCCCAAACATCTCCACCGAAAATCCTGCACATGCCAGCATGAAAAACAAAGCAATGTTTGTTGGCACAATAATCATTGCAATCCTGGAAGATATGCCTTTTCCGGCTTCGGAAATATACCCCAGCATCGCCTCGCTCATCCCAAAGCATACTCCAAACCCAAGCCCGGTAAGAACAAGAACCGCGCTAAAATATGGCCCGGCAAAAGGAAGCATCACTACCATCAGGACAGCCATCAATTGAAAAAATATAAGCTTCCCCTCATCCATTTTCATCCTTACACTCAGCAAACTCCCAAGCCCTGCAGCAGCATAAAATGCAGTAAGCATTATCGCAACTTCCAGGTACCCCATCCCAAACTCCAGGTCCATCATCACAGGCAGCAGAAAGGTAAAGAGGGCACTAAACGGAACCGCCAGCAGCAGGAAACATGCAGAAACTTCCCAAAAATGCTTTTGCCTCTTCCGCACAACAAACAAACTCTTCCAATTAGGTTTTTTGAGTGTTGCCCCCCGGTTAACCAGCATAATTGAAACATACAGCCCCACAAGGCCCATTCCAATAAGCAGGCTAAAGACCATCTCAAAGGAAACAAAAGCAATAAAGAACCCTGCAGATATAAGCCCCAGCGCAGCAGCAAACGCCCGCACCACACTCATTATCAACAGGTCTTTTTTACTGTGCGACCTGGCCAGGATTGCAGTTCTATCCACTGCCCAGAAAAATGCAAAACCAACTCCGTCACTAAGTTTTCCAATTCCAAATTGCAGTGGCGTAACTGCAAAAAGATAGATAATGCTGGTAACTACCTGGAAGATGCCGCTTCCAATAAAGAAGGGTTTAACTCCCTTAACATCCGCATAAACTGAAGAAATTACCCTTACAATCACAAACGCCAATGGAAAAAGGGAAAGAATCAGCCCGATTTCCCCTACATCGATTCCTTTGCTGACTAAGTAGAGCGGAATAGTAACAGTTAGCGCCCCATACTTAAAATGGTCAATGAAGTTCAATGTTCCAAGTTTGCGCAACACAATGCTTTACTTCCCCCACACTCTTTTAATTCATTCTACCCATTCTTCAACTCATGTTGGATGAAGCGCTAAAAGTGCAAATCAAAAAGAAATTCTCCAAAGAACTCAAAGGAGACGTCAAAGTAATCCTTTTTGGAAAGGATAACGAATGCACCTTCTGCTTGGAATACAAAGAACTTGCAGAAGAGCTTGCAGCCCTGAGTGACAATCTTTCTGCAGAGCACTATCCAGTTTCAAGCCCGGAAGCAAAAGAGCACGGAATCGAACTCGCCCCTTCACTGCTAATCTATTCTCCAGAGCATAAAACAAGTGCGGCCTTTTGCGGCCCCCCGGGAAACCACTTTTTTCCAGTCCTCCTGGAAGACATTGTAGATGCTTCGCGCGGAGGCCCGAATATCTCCAAAGACATAATTGAAAAAGCCAAGGCAATTGATTTTCCAGTTAAATTCAGGGTATTTGTTTCCCAGAGCTGCCCCCATTGCCCTCCCGCAGTAAAAGTTGCCCATGATTTTTCCCTCATAAACCCAAGAATAAAAGCAGAAATGATAGATACTGCGCTATTTAGGGAAGTGGCCCAAAAATACCGTGTGAGGGGAGTTCCAAAAACAGTAATCAATGATAAAATTGAATTTAGTGGAGCCACGCCTTCCACTGAAGTGCTCTCTTACGTTCTCCGCCTCAAGGAGCAAAGAGAGGAAACCCTTAAATAACTATTATCACCGAATATTGTTTATGGAGTTTGAATCTACTGCAGAGCTTATTATTCCAAAAGACCCCCTTGAGCGGGTAAGCGGGACTATTGTTTTTCTGAGCTTTCTTACATTTGCAGCTGCGCGTTTTTTTAATTCAGTTTGGGTAAGGCGGCAGATTTTGTCATCTTCAGTTTTTTCATAAACTATTTGCTCTTCAGTGCCTTCTT
>DAOUYQ010000077.1 GCA_030666035.1 Microcaldota archaeon | reverse complement strand
ATCTACGAAAGCTATTTTCCTTACTGTGCCAATTGAAGGGAGGCTGGTTAAGCTAAAAGGTACATCATGCATCGTCTTGTCAGCAACATTTACAGCAGCAGCAAGTGCTATCGGCATTTCAACATCCACATCCGGGTCATCCCAAGAGGGGACTTTTACTGCTGCTGAACCGAGGCAGATTACCTCCCCCATCTCATTCTGGCAGTCGCAGAGAATGTCGTTTCCATCCACATCAACACATGCGCTCCTGTGGTAATCAAACTTATTGCAATAGCCGGAAATGCAGTCTCCGCTTCCCTCGCATTCAAATTCTGCACCCCCCCTATGGCTTCCGCCTAAGCTGGAGTGGCCTTCTTCAAATTGCTTATTGTATATGGAGTGGTAGCCAAGGAGCCATGGGTAAACCGCATGGGGGTCCCGCTCCTGGGTAATGAATATTGTATCTGCCTGGTTGTCGCGTACAATTTGATCGCCCTCCTGGCTGTCCCAGTTGAATATATGTACGTAATTCACATCAGCAAGCAGCCTAGACTCAAACCCAGGGAGAAATGGGTCCCCCTTGTCAGTGTCACCGATTATATGCGGGGATTCGCGTGCAAGGAGGGTCAGCAAAGGAAAGTCGTTCTCAAAATCATCCTTGCTCACTTTTGATATTCCAAATGCAGCACCATACAGCACGGTGCCAGCAAGGTATTTATCATTAAGGCCAATTATCCTGCCCCCTGTCATCACCTCCTCCCTATAATCAGCTTCTGTATGCCAAGAGAGATCATACGGGCTCCCGTACTCATAGCTAGAAATTGGCCCATAAATAAACGGGTTTCCTACACGCTTGTTGTTATAAAAGCTCAGGTAGGGGTTGTATGGCTCTATGCTTGGCTCATATCCATAATACTCCAATGCACATTTGGATGCGCAATCAAAGTACTGCTTGGAATAAATTTCCTCGTTGAGCGTGCATACATAAACGTCTTCCACTTCAACCGGGGGTTCCCAGACTACGGCTCCTTTGGGAATTGTAATGGAGATGACACATATCCCCTCCACACATACTTTTCCACTGGCACAATCAGAATCAGTATCGCAAGGCAGATCCTGCACGGGCTCAGTAGATGGGAAATCCATTGAATATATGCTGCTGTAGTTTTCTGCGCTAAAGGAAGTGGTGTGTGCTGCTTCAGCTGAAAGGCTGTGGAGATTCCGGAATTCGCAGAGTTGCCCGGAGGTGGCCCATATCCTATTTGGAATTGCATAGATTATATATCTGTCAACTTCCCCCAATGCATTGATTTGGCAGGCCTGGTCAGTAATAGGGAAATAATATTGCGCATCCTCAAAATCCTGGAATGAATCCCCGATTCCAAACCTGAAAATATTCATGGTTATGCCTTTGGAGTTTTCCAGTTTCCTGAGGAAATCCTCATCCATGTCCTCAACTATGCACTTGGCTCCCCAGAGGCCAACTGCCATGCCGGTGAAGTCCATTTCAACACTCTCATCGGTTTCCATGCGGTGGACCTCATCCATCGGATAGGACTGTGGGCCCGGGCGCGGGTCAAAGAAGAAACTGCCGCAGAATACTCCTGCGCAGGAAGTGTTGCATTTAATTACATCTATGTGCGGGCATACTGGAACAAGCCGTGTTTCCTGGGTAAGGTCATCAATAGTCACATTGCAGGACCATTCATCTTTATCGCAGAAAATTACGGGGAGGGACTGGATTTCGCCGCTTTCGTTGACCCCATAGCATACCGCATCAACGGGATCCTCCGGGAATGCTTTGTCCTGGTCACAGCAGAACTGGTAAGAGGGCTCATTCACACAGCCCAACAGGGCAAAAAACACAAACGCAAGAATCATCAGGTGCAATAAATTTTGTTTCATCATATCAGCCTCCCGACCATGGCCATAAACGGTGCAGCATCCCCGCCCAGGATTAGCGTTGCATACCTGAGGAAAGTAAGGGTTATTGCAAAAGCAACCATGTTGGTGAAAAATAATTTTGTCTGGATATCCGCAACAAAGCCTGCAAGGTCGTCAGAAATTGCAATCTGGTTTGCAGATGCTGCTGTAGTTTCATACGAAATTGCCGCTGCGCCAAAAGAGAAACTCCCGAATATCGGTATCCCGCACATTCCCGTAGTAATTATATCCGGCAGTTCAGGGGGGTCAGGCGCTTCTGCCCCGCTCATAAGAAAACAAACAAGAGGGTAAATGAAAAAGAAGCCGATTGCCAGCGCTATGAAGAATGCGCCTATTCCCCTTGTGAAATGGAATGTCCTGAGAATTATTCCCACGGGGAGGAAGAATGCAAGCATGTTTTCCTTTATATATATGAGGAGGAACATCTTTGCACTCAGCGCAATCATTAGGTTTACTGCGATATAGCAAATGCTATGGTATGTTTCAACTTCCTTGTACAGGCTATCATCAAGGGAGCCTAGCCATACCGGGAAACCAAAAACTGAAATGGTTAAGGAGTATGCTATCTCCTTGTTATCCGCATCAAAAGCAGCATTATATGCATCATTGATTTTGTTGAGGGCATCCTGGGTAAAGCAGAGGTCTGCTTCTATCGGGTCAGTAATTACCTTGTCGTTCAGGCTGCAGGTAACCTGGCCAAATCCTGCGGCCATTGCAAAGGACTGCTCAAGCAGCCCAAGGAGCGCAATAATTATTACTGCTGTTGCTGCAGTTTGGAGCAGTTCGGATTTTGCATACCTCTGCAGGTGCTGGGAATTTATTGCAATTCCCAGGCCATAGAGCATTCCATGGAGGATTGCAGTAATGAGGACCGCAAACATGCAGATTCCCATCCAGCCCGTATCTGCTTTCCAATAGGGGAGAAGCTGCCCTTTCTCTATCTCTGACTCATAGGTGTAGGATTCAGGCTCATCATCTGCAAAAAGCGTGCCTGCAGTGAATGCAGCAAAAAGTATGAGCAATGGAAGGAGCCGGAAGAGGCTTTTCATTTTCAATCCTTGTTTTTTGCTTTTTTCCATATCTTCCACCTACACTATCTGCACCAGCCGGCTCATATCCACTTCTGAACCCAGGAGCCTTGCAAAAAGCATCGCGGAAGCGGATATCGTGATAATATTGAATGTAAAGAGAAAGGTTGCGCTCAAAAAAGAGGCAGAGGCTGCCCTGAGGATGTGTTCGTATGCAGTTAATATTGCAGAAAAGCTGTCTTCGCTATCGCCCTTAAGCGGGTTCCAGTTCCCGCCCTGCATAAAAACACCCCCATATGAAAGCGCATCTTCCTTGCCTTCAACCCCATTTACAAAATTGTCAATCCAGTCCCAGCTCAGGGTATCGCCATCTTCTGAAATCCAGTCCCAGGGGTCCCAGAAAGTGGATTCAATATAAAGCAGGGTGGGGTAGAGGAGGAAAAGGGAAATGCAGATTGCAAGCAGGCCTCCTCCAAAAGGCCGCATAAATGGAAGCGAGCGCAGCACTATTGCAAGGGGAAGATATATCGCTAATGCCCCGGATTGGATGAATTTAAGGAAAAATATTTGGGCAAGGATGGTAAGGTATGCGGAAGTGGAGGTGTACATCAAGAGGTTGGAGGCCTGGCTGAGTGCAGCGACGCCTGCAACCGGCCTTGCATTCACTCCATTGTTTCCAATTAAGCAAAGAAGCCAGGGTGGAACACATGGGCTCCTTCCGTATTTTGACATTTCTTCAGCCGCGCCCATCAGGGTGCGCGATGCCCTTACCGAGTGATGGGAAAAGTATGCAAGGTTTGTCAGGTATGCATCAGCAGTTTCAAAAACATTGGAACTATCGCTGATTGCAGGGTGGGAATAAGTTGAGCTATCCGGTGCCAGGGCTTTTAGCAGCCCATAATCCAAAGTAAGCCCTGCCCCACTATCAAGCCCAACTAGGCCCACAAGGAAAACAATTATGAATACAATGGCTATGCTCACAATAACCTGGAAAATCTCGGTTTTTGCCCATACCAGGTAGCGCGGGTTCTGGGTAATCTGGCCAAATGCATATGCAAGGCCCATCACGATTGCTGCAATAAATGAAGAGAAAATGGAAAGGGAAATCACTTCGCTCCAGATCAGTGCCATGTTTATCACGAAATCCTCGCAAGCGCGGAAATGTCAACCTCTGAGCCGAAAATGCTGCCCAAGCCGCGCACCGCTGAAAGCGTTATCAGTATGTTCAACATCGTAGTAAATAATCCTTCCACAAAGAAATAATAAAGAAGGGGGTCAACCATCTTGTCCCCATTGCTTCCCACCAGGCGTTTTGCCTGCTTCCTTCCTGCAGCCGGGTCCCGCTCCAGCGGGTTGCAGTCCGCAGTAACTTCAAAGCTTTTCAGTTCATTAAGGTAGCTTTGCTTGAAATATTCAATATCCCCTTCGCCTGGAATAGCTGGATTTTGTTGAGCCAGCTTGGGCCTCCCCTGTTCAGCCATGCCCATTGTGAGCATAATTGAAATTGGATAAATAAAATAAAAAGCAAAGGCTATTGCAATAAGGAAGCCCCCTGCGCCCCTTGTGAACTGGAAACAGCGGAGAAAGATCCCAAGCGGAAGAATTACCGGGAAAAAGAAGCTGCTTGCAAGCTTGAGCAGGAATATCTGGGAATTATTCGCAAGAAGGGCACTGCTCATCACGCCTATTGCAAAGGAGAGCGATGTGACTGCCACCTGTATCCCTATGC
>DAOUYQ010000010.1 GCA_030666035.1 Microcaldota archaeon | reverse complement strand
TTTCTTGTTTAGTTCCACAAAGCTTAAGTTAAGAATATTCTTGGAATGGATGGCCGCTGCAAGTTCTTCCCCCTTTACTACTTTGCTTTCACCAGGTTTTCCCTTTTCAAAGAGGGGAGTTTTTGAGTGGATGATGTATCTCTGAAACCGTCCGTTTTTGTCTTCTAAATCCAGTACATATCTATAGAAAGTAATTTCCTTCTTTTTGGGCACCCTCAGCCTGCCTTTCTTTTTGGGCACCCTTACACTTCCTTTTCCATTTCCCATAAATACACCACATGGATTGGAGTGCTTATGATATAAATAATTATTCCTTCCAGGAAAAATTAAAAAGAGGAAAGGTTAAAAAAACTAAACGAGGCGCCCCAATTTTCTCTCACGCATTCTCCTTAGCCTGTTTATCTCCCGCGTGAGCTCTGTGAGTTCAGTTTCTTTTATTTTCTTTTGTTTTCCCGAGAGGGATGCAATCCTTTGTTTTTCCTTGATTCGTTGCGCTTTAAGTTTTATTATGCTGGCCCTTAGTTGGGCGAGAGTTTTTGGCCCTTTCCCTTTCTTTACCAGGCTGCTTCCTGCGGGGCCCTTGGGTTTATTCATGGCTATTCTGGTTCCTGCGGGAGCCTTGGATTTGCCCACAGCTACCCTGGTTCCTGCGGGGGCCCTGGGCCTTCTGGGCGCGATTATTGCACCCCGTTCATAGCCCCTCCTGTATTCATTGGGCCTTGCTGCCCTTGCAAGCACAATTGGTTTTGAAGGCTCTATCTTTATCCTGACCTTTCTTTTATTAGTTCTATCCCGGTATTTTATGGGTTTTTGCCTTTCTTTTATCCTTTTTTGCAAATCCTGGGAAAATGCAGCAATTAACTCATCTGTTTCCTTCTTTGCTCTTCTTTGCCGTTTGTTGATGGATATCCGCGTTTCCCGTGCAATACTGCGCACAAGATGGATTCTTTCATAAACAGGCCTTTTCCGCCTGTATTTTTTTTCATATGCTTTTTCATACTTTAAAGCCAGCCTTTCATATCTGGAAGACCGCTTCTTCAAGCTTTCAAGCATTGCATCATATCGTTTTGCTGTAATTCGCTTGTTTTCTGCAAGGAACTTTTTCCTGATTGCAGGGTCAGAGAGAGACCCTACTATTTTCATTATTTTGCTGGAAGCGCTACGATAGGAATTAAGGTATTTGTCCATTTCAGCCTCAGCCCGCTTAAGGCTTTTTCTGCCCAAAACTTTCTCAACCCCTTTTGCTTTTCTTACATGCCCATTAACAACCGTTAGATGGAGCCTTAGGTCAATTCCGTTTTCACTGAACCAGTCCAGAAGGGTGGGGGTAATCTTCACCGGTTTGGCGCTTTGCTCCTTTTTGGTTTTTTTCAGCATTTTTTGGCGCATACTGTTAAAAAGGCCCTGAAAATTTATAATGCTATCCAAGAAGCTGATTTTGCAATTGTTTATAAAATCAATTTTTTCGCCTATCCAATATACTCGTGTGCCTTGAGCACAGACCTCTCGCCTTGCCCGGTATCAAGTATTACATCTGCTTTCATTCCCTGAATCTCCCCGTAAAATTTCAGGAAGGGTCTTCTCGAAATGCTGCCTTTCCCTTTCTTTCCAGGCATATTTTCAGAATATCGTATCTTTTGCGGGCCATCTTTTCTTTTCCAGCTCATTGCACCAATTTTAAGGGTATCCGCTGGAGAGAGCTCAGTAAAATGATTCTGCATGAATGCAGCATAGTTGAATACTATTGGGATATTCAGCTTTCCTGCAAGGCCAAATGCATCATAGAATGACCAGTGGATGGAATCGTTTTCCACTGCTATTCTCCCCTGGGCAAAGGGGGAAAATCTGGAAAATGCAGCAATGAACCTTTTTGCAGTTTCCTTCCTTCGTGTGTGGACCTTTCCAATATTGGCAATTATTTTGGATGTGGAATCCGCCTTCAGAAAATCAAGCAGGGAAGCGCAATGTTCAATGTATGCAAGCGAGCGCTTGAGGGTTGCAGCATCAGGGGAGCTTATTGAGCATGTCGGGGGAAGAGGCATAAAAATGCGCATTCTTTTTTTCCTGACAAACTCCCCTATTGCTTCTCCTTCTATTTCAAGGTGTTTCTTCCAGGAACCTGGATGCAATGCAAATGGAATTGTTTCAAATGGAATGCGAAAGAGCCGGATTCCATGTTCCTCATTCCATTCAAGTGCATCTGCAATGCGGAGCAGATTTTCCCGGCCCATATCAAGCGCTTTTGCATTCGGGAGTTTCCGCTTTGGGGGCTGAAGGAGGTTCCCCACAGGATAAACATACCCAAATCGAATCATGGCTCTCAGCTCAATAACGAACCTAAACTTTATAATTGCGCACCAAGATAAGAAAGGCATGTACGAAGTGCGCAAAATTACGCTTGAGGAAAAGGAAAAACTTTTTTCCAGGATATGCTCAAAGCCGCTCCATGAGACCAAGGCAAATATCTATGGGGCATGTGTAAAATTCTTTACTGATTCGCGGAGGCACAAGGAGATGTGGGAGGACAATTTCCATCCTATGCTGGACTCAATACGCCCGCACGCGAGAATTTTCTCAGTAAAAACCGGAAAAACAATGAGGGTAAAGTATGAGCCTGCATCCAAAACAATATTCATTGAGAATTGTGAGTATTATGGGTGGATAAAATCAATTGCGCTGGGGCTGGTAGCTGAATTTTTGGAGGATGTGCGCTCTGAGCACCGGAGATATTCAATACACGGCTCATATGTGGACTTTGGGGGAAACGGAATAGCCTTAATTGGGCCCAGCGGAAGCGGGAAAACAACCCTTACTTACGGGCTTCTCCTGGAAAAATACGCAAATTTCCTTACTGATGACTGGATGTTTGTGCGGATTGCAAATGACGTTTTGGTGCATTCTTCGGAAAAGAATTCATATGTGCGGAGCAATATTGGGGAGGACTGGAAAAAGTATGCGCAGAGGCTGAAGGTGCTCTGCCCTGGAAAGGCAGACAGCAGGGGAAGGCATATTGTGGATGTAAAAATGCTTTTTGGGGGGGACCGGATAATGGATTCATCAGTTATGGGTGCAGCAGTGCTCCTAGTAGATGAGAAAAACAAGCCTGCATTCAGCGAGCTTGAAGCGGGAGAGGCAGTAAAATACCTGGTGAAAAATGATTTTTGCAATCCCCACCAATTGAGCAGGAGCCCGAGGAAAACATGGATGAGGAAATCCTTTTTTGCAGAATTGTTTGAGAGGGTTCCGGTATATATGCTCAATATTGCAAACGAAACTCCAAGGGAATCAGTTGAGAGAATACTTGGGATAATTGAAGAGGACTAAGAAGTGCGGGCGGCCAGGATAGTAAAGATGGAAAGGAGCGCAAGGGCCGGAAGGCATCCAGCCCCGCCATTTGTTTCCTCATCCTTGCTTTTGCTTGTATTTACATAAGAAACGTATTCGTATTCTTCTCCTTCAGTGGTGCTGATGTGATAGTCCTTGGTTTCTATATTTACATTTTCCGGGAGGTTTTCCTGCGAGCCGCTAACATTTGTTTGAGGGGTTTGGGATTCAGGAGGCTCCTCAATCTGCACTACAAATGTGCCAAGGGAATTGGAACTTGCATAATAAGGCTTGCAGCTTTCTGCATCTGAACCTGTCCAGAACGGAATGCTTTGCTCAAGCGTCTGGTTTCCATATGTTGCGCGCACTGTTGCCTCTTCCCCCTGGGCGCAATCTATGCAGGCACTTTTGCAGGTTCCGTTCAATCCGCTTGTGCAGAGGAAGCGCTCAACTGTAGTAAATGTCATTTTGCAGGTTAGGAAAAAGTTTACGCCTTCTGCAGGATTCCCATTCTGGTCAATTGCTTTCATTTCCAGGGTGGAATAATCCAGGGCATGGGAAAGGGAAAATGCCAGGAAAAGCAAAACAAGGAATGTGCGCATGGGAAAAGGATTGAAGAAAATGATTTATAATGGTTAGCACTTCTTACCCGTATCGGAGAGGCAGGTAAAACAGAAGCCTTCGGACTCCCGCATAACGTCTTCTATTACTGGCTCTCGTTTTCCCCTAAACTCAGGATTTTTGTGCCCAAGTGCGTATGCAACCTTCCGCCTCCAGCTCATAAACTCTTCTTTTTTTCTTTTTAGCAAATCCCGGGCACGGCTTTTATTCCGCCCGGAAGCAGAAAGGGAAGATGGTGGAGGCTGGTGCTTATTATGGAATGGGCTCCGGGGAAGTTTAGGTGCATTGCTCGCCAGGGTTTTAATTTTGGTAGACCTGAATTCCTTTCGCCTGAACATCTTTTTCCTCTGGAAAATTTACTCTAATGGCTCAAACCTGTCCTTAAGCTTCTCCATAACTTTAGGCATGGAAGTATATTCCATGTCTGCGGGGGGGAGCCTGTGCGGCTGGAACGGGCCGTGCCTGCGCATATAGTCTGCAGCTGCAAGCGATTTTTTGCGTGCGCGGTCAAATGCAGAATCTGCAAATATATCCATGGGGCCAATAAGCTTTCCTTGTGCAAGCTGGAAACCCAAGGCCACCACCCTGGTTGGCCCGTCAAAGCGCGTGGGGTCGGATTTGTCCATTGCGCATGGATATACCGGGCCAACATGCGAGCCGCGCATCCATCCTGAAACCAGGTGCGGGAATGAGTAGGGCTCAACAATCTCGCCTACTGCGGGAAGTCCGCTCTGGCAGCGCACAATTGCAACCGGGTCGTCCTTTCCTACGTACTCCCCTGCAATTTGGTAGAGCTTGTCTGTACTTACTGCGGCAGCGGCTTCGTTTTCGGGCACCTTGTTTCCAGGGCCGGGATAAACCTTTTTAATTACATACTTGGAGGTGGAGCCAATCAATGCAAGCAGGTCGTATAGCTCTGCGGGCGTATTCAAAAGCACCTTCTTATTTTCATAAATATCGATGACTTCAAACCTGAACCCGCCGCGCATGTTCGGGTCAATTATCAGGCCCGGGGTATTGAACGGGTCTGCGAACATCTTGTATACTGGCATGTTGAATGCGCCCGGGTCGGTTTTGTCCATTAAAAAGCAGACTACCGGCTCGCTCTTGCGCTCTTCAAACTCAATTTCCGCGCATCCTGGGCCCAATCCTTTTACATTTCCACTAAATGCATCGGAGAGGAGATCCTGGCCTGCTCCGTAGAGCTTGAGTTTTTTTGCCTCTTCGGTTGCGGAGAGGAATGCGTCCCATGCGGTTTTGTGCACCTGCTCGTTTGCTTCCCCCTTGTCATGGGTCATGATGAGGTCCAGGTCATCTCCGCATCTTGCAACATAATAGTCGATTAGGATTCCGGAGTTTTTTGCCTCCTTGAGAACCGCATCCGCTGCGCGCATGAGGCTTGCGTGGCATCTCTGGTGCCCGCAATAGCTTCCAACATCTGCTTTAATAATGCTCAAAGTCGTTTTCATATTTGCTCACCCAAAATAATTAAGGAGTATTCAGCCGCTAGATTTATTTAGCTTTTCCCGCGGCCTTTAAGCAAATGCCTATTGCCAAACCAGCTAATTGGCATAATTTGGGCATTCTAGAGTCCTGAATGCTTTTGGGGAACAGTCGCCCTTATTCTCCCATCCTGATTCTGAAAAACGAGTTTGATTGATTTATGGGTGCCAATCTGGCGGCCAACTATCGCAACGCTGGCTGCCCTGGTTTTCATTTCAACAAGCAGGTTAGCTGAAACCTTAAATTCATTGATTATTGCTGCAAGGGGGATTGTATCGAGAGTATAGCCTATTTTGTCCAGGGGGATGGTTATGGATAGCCTTGCAGCTGATTCATCAAACTCCCCAATCTGCTCATCCCCTGCCATTATCCTGAACCCAACAAATCTGATTTGTTTTGATTTTAAATCCGGCTGAAGCTTTGCACAAACATTTGCAATTTCCTGGAAGAGTTTCCCTGCAGTTAGGTAAGCAAGGTTCTCATCCACATGAATCTCTACATTATCCATTGCCTCATCCAGGGAAGCAGTGATGTCTATTGAAGATGGCATTGAAGGGCGCGTTGATGGAAGGGGAAAATTTGGCAGTGTTTGGTCCTGTCTTTGTCTTTTTTTGAGCTTATTTACTGCTGAGGGCCTTGGCCTTGCGGGCAGGATGAGGCCTGCAGCTATTGGCTTGGAAACTTCAGCAGGCGCACTTTTCCCGCTAGTTGCATTTGCTTCTTCTGAAGAGGGTTTTGCATTGGCTTCTGAAAAGGGGGAACGGGGCTTTGCTATTCTGGCTATTGCTGGAATTGGAGGGGGAGAAGGAATGTTGGCACTAAAGGGGCCTTTTGGCCTTGGAGGAGGTGGAACTGGGCGCGGGGATTCTTTTTGTGCCCCTGTTGGCACTGGAGGGGGGTTTTTGCTCATAAAAATATATATGCATGAAAATGTTTTAAAAAGTAGTAGTTAAAGGAAAATCTAGTGCACCAGTGTGCAGATTGCCTTTTTTCCATGGAGAAGCGCTTCAACCCGCCCAGGGTGCAGGGCATTTACTATGTAGGATGGCACTCCAAGCCCAAGAAGCTCATTTATCTTGCCGCTCATGCCTCCGGTCACATCCGGATAGGTTGTGTCCTTAAAGTGCGCAGAAATCTCTTCAAAATTGCCCATATGGATTTCAGGGACCAGTTTTCCATCTGCAAGCACTCCATCCACATTGGTTCCGAGTATTATGCGCTTTGCATCTTTGCCAAACCAGGAGACGAGCTGGTCCCCTGAGCATACTGCACAACCCAATTTGGAATCAGGCATCATATCGCCGTGCAACACGGGCAGGTAGCCGAGCCTGAGCATTTTGTCCACTGGTTTCCGGTTGAATTCTTTGAGGCGCCGGTTTTCCAGTTTGCCTAAAAATGCCGGGGGAATTGAAACTGCAGGAACGCCTTCTGAAATAAGTGCGCTTACAAGGAGGTTGGAGAGGGTGGTGCAGGCGGAATGTGTTTTTGCGGCGCCCAGTTTTTGCTCCCGGGTTTCAACCCCATTATCCAAGTTGTATTTTACCACAAGGGGGTGGCCAAAGGAGCCTGCGCCATGGATGAGGATTATGTCCTGAATGCCTTCCTTCCATACCTTTCCGAGCATTTTCGCAAGAGAAGCAATGCCCTCTGCATTTTCTTCAAGGTATCCTTCTTTATTTGTGAGAACGCTTCCGCCAAGCTTTAGAACCTGCATGGGATGAATTTGGGGGAAAGGTATTTAAGGGAAAGGGGGGTAAATGTGGTTTTAAAAAGATTTTGGTGGGAAATAATGGGTATAGATTGAATTTGCAGGGTAAATGGAGGAAAGTGTAAAATGGACTTTGAGGAATTTCAAAAGATTAGCCGAACCACGCTGGGCAACGGGCAGCTCACCAGCTCCTGGGATATCAGATACTATAGCAACCTGAATTTGCTAAAACTCCTTGCTGATGCTTCAAATAAAGCTGAGGGGGGGATTAGGCGGCTCCACGTTTTTGCGGCAATGGATCTCAGGGAAAGGATGGAAAGGGAAGCAGCAGAAGATTGTGCCTGGGAAATTGCAGAAATTTTTAGGAAGATATATTCAAAATACCAGAAAGCGCATCCGTATGCGCATCTGGATTGTGCAGAGTGGGGCAATGGCGCATCGCCTATTACTGATGCACAAAGATTGTATCTGGAGTCCCGGGCTGCCCTCCTTAGGATATACAAGGAGGGCAAAAAAGAATTGGATTCTATTGATAATGCAATGGCCCCCTTCTGCCTTAGGGAACATGTTTATGGGAAAAAGGATATTCTGGCCGCAGCAGAGATAATTAAAGGCCATCTATCCAGGGGAAGATTTAGTGGGGGCAATCTGGAGAGGGCAAAAAAGATTTTATTTTCCCCTTCCCTGGAAAATGAGGATGAGGAAATTGTTTGTGCAAAAGCAGAACTTATTGCAATAGTTGAAAAAACAGGTGCGGCCCAGCAGATTACGCGCATGCTTAACGGGAGGGAAGATACTCTTAGCCCTTCTGCCAGAAGAAAGCTTAAAGGAATTATTGGACAGTGCTCTGGAGAAAGGGGAGCAGGGCCCCTTCCGCCCAAATTTGCAAAGGGAAAACATCTGCAGGATGGAACAACAACAAGGAGGAGCCTACATGTGCATTCGCGCCCGCCGGAACCTGCCGCAACAAATGCAAAAGAACTGCTTACGGCACCAAGCGTAAAGAAAACATAATCTATTTTAAAGCCTGTTTTTTGTAAATAGCACATATGCGCATTCTTTTGGCAATTACCGGAGCATCGGGGCTGCAGTATGGGGTGAGGCTGCACCAGGTCCTTAAGGAATCCGGGCATAAAGTATGGGTAGTGAATGGCTCCGGGGCGGATGCGGTGGCAGTTGCAGAAGAGGTGAAGCTTCCCAAGCCGGATTTTGATGAGAAGGATGTGGGTGCTCCGCCTGCATCGGGCTCGCACCCGGTTGATGGAATGATTATTGCTCCATGCTCGTTGAAAACTCTTGGGGAGATTGCATCAGGAGTTGGCTCGAACCTGGTTTCCAGGAGTGCGGAAGTGATGCTTAAAGAGCGCAGGAAGCTTGTGCTTGTTGTGCGGGAAACCCCCCTTTCCTATATTGCAATTAGGAATATGGAAAAGGTTACGCTTGCGGGCGGGGTAATTTTGCCCGCGTGCCCGGGATTTTATTCAAAACCCAAAAAGGTTGGGGATTTAGTTGATTTTGTTTGTGGGAAAACTTTGGACCAGTTTGGAATAAAGCATAAACTATTCAAACGGTGGAAAGAATAGGCTCAGAACGCAGGTGCATCCATGTTGAAGGATTGCCCAAAGTCCGAGTTTGCAGAATTCTCTATGCTATTAACATCCATTGCTTTCTTTACAACTTCTGTTGAGCGCTTGAGCTGCCGGGCTGCAACTGCGGTCTGCTTAATGTTCTCTGCTGCTGTGCCTGCCTGTTCAACTGCTTTAACTCCCTTCAGCCCGGCACTAACCCCCATTGCAGCAGAAGACATGTATGCGGTTTCCGCGCCCGCAACACCCATCTCAATACCTACTTCCGCGCCTGCGGTAGTGAGCCTTCCCGCGCTGGAGGTTGCTGCATAAAATGAGCTTAAGCCTTTTGCGCCAAGCTCAATCACCTTTGCTGCTGCAATGGAGCCTGCAACTGCAATTGCCATGTCTGCAGTGAGCTTTTTCACCCTGTCCTGAACTGCTTTCATTGAGTCAGTATATGCATTAAGCTGGCAAAGCGAAGAATTGAGTTCCCTGCTTGCTTGCTTTAGTTCTTTAAGTGCACTGCCAAGTTCAGTAGCTTTCTTTTCTGCAATTGCTTCTTTTCCTTCAAGAACTGCTCCCGCCATTTCGTTTGCAAGAAAATATGCTTTGGAATAAGCTTCCCGGAAAACCTGCATTGTGCCCTTTTGGGCTTTCGGGGTTTTTCCCTGGGGGTCGCCAACAACTGCCTTATGCGATGTACCCATTTTCTCAAAAAATTCCTGGCGCTCCTTGGTGAGTGTTACCAGTACCTCTTTTGGGCTAGCAATATTATCCGAAAAGATTGAGCCTACAGAGCCGATTATTCCAAATACCTGGGCAGCACCCGTTCCTGCATAAACCATTGCTTTATCTGTCCAATCCGGCATCTTGCCCGTTGCGGAAGAGAATTGTTTTTCTATGCTGTTATAGCCTATCCTAAGGCTTTGGAGGGAACTAAGCATATCCTCCATTGCAGGCAGGTACTCATTTGCAAAATTCCTTGCCTGCTCAACCTTCGGTGCGGTTAGGTAATCCCCGCGGAATTCATTGCGCACAAGAGCTTGCATGCTCTGCACCGTCTGGCTGAGCTTTTTTTCTTCCTTGGAAACAGGTGCTTTATATGCCATGCACTCACCTCTCCGCCATCCTTTTTCCAAGCTCATCCCTGGTTTCCTGGGGAATCCTCCTGCTTTTGAGTGCAGATTCCACAGCTGCGGACACCTGCTTTTTTGTAGATTCGCTGATATTTGGGTCCATGAGCAGCCCGGGAAATGCAAGCGGGTCAATTATTTTCACCAGATTGAGTATGGCGGATTTTGTGTGTGCTGAAATAGTATCCTTTCCAAGCAATTCCGAAATATCTGAAATTGCTTTCTTGGTGTCAAGCTTTCCATTCCTTACCATGCAGATGCAGACCATGTTTGCAAATGGGCCTGCAAGGGAGACTGCCCGCTTTGAGAAGCCAGGAAACATGAAATTGTTCCTTGCAATATCCATTTGTTCAACCATTCCAAGCGCAGCGCGGAATCCCGGGTATCCGGATTTTGCAAACCCGTATGCAAGAGCCTGCATGTAGCTGAGCCGTTCAGGTTCCTTTTCCTTAAGCTCCGCAACACTCATTGAAAAATCAGTGGAAAATGTTTGGGCTGCATGCGTGAGCAGCTCATCAAGTGCTGGGTTGCCGGTCCCATACCTGAAGGTGGACTCGGTTTCCGAGTATTTGAACACAAATGCTTTTACTACATTGTATTTGTCCTCTACAGGAACATCGCTTTTAAGGAAATTGAATACAATTGAGGAGGAGCTTACGAGTTCCATGTCCCGGATTGCATTAAGTGTTTCCTTATGCTCAATTTTGGATTTTCCAATCGAGATTGAGGGGGAGATTCCTTCTGCAATGGGGGAAGCATTTTCTTCCTTTTTCACCTTTTGTATATCGGGCATAGTTTCACATCCTGCAAAAGCAATAGTGAGGAGGGGGGGAATCACTGCAAAGAATGGTGCACGGGGCCGAGGCGGATGCCTGGGCACGCAAGATTTCCCCTGTTGCTTTTTCATAGGATTAGATTATTGAGAGATTGAAATTAAAAGGATTAGTGTGCAAAAACCCCCATGGCGTACCTAAAGAAGCTTGAACAGCTTCTGAAAGAGAAAAAGCATATGGAGCTCAAAAAATTCTGCAAGGAGAAGCTCCAGTTCAACCCAGAGGATACAGATTTGCTTTTCTATTATGCTGTTTCCCTTGAGATGCTTGGGGAATATGATGCTGCAAAAAATACTTTTGAAAAGCTCTTCAGGATTACAAATGACAAAATTTTCAGGATATGCGAAGCGGTTCCTGAATTCATGAAAGGGAATAAGGAACAGGCTGTTTCGATTCTTAAGTATGCAACTAGAAAGGATAGCGATCCTGCGCATCTTTTCTTTGCATTCAGAGTTGCAATAGAAGGGGGGGAACGGGAGATTGCTTCAGAAGCCCTAAAAAAGGCCTTTGCTTCGGGTCCAAAGAAAACAGTTTCCCTTCTCCAGAAGTATTTTGCGGGGCTGCATGAAAAACGGCCGGAGAGGCTGCTGCTTTTTGTTGCTCTTCTTGAGCTCTTGAAGGAAGCTGAGCACGCATAATCATTGTTTTAAAGCGTTGCGCAGAGATAAATGCATGAAATCTTTTCGTGATTTTGTAAATGAACTTAAGGAAAAGGGGGAGCTCAAGGTTATTGATGCGCCCATGAAGAAATACCTGGAGATGGCGGGAGTGTTCCGCGCATTTGAGCCTACCCCTGTGATGGGGTATGCTGAGGATTC
>DAOUYQ010000104.1 GCA_030666035.1 Microcaldota archaeon | reverse complement strand
TTGAAGAAATGAAAAAAGGCTAGGAAAAAATGAGCTCCAGCACACCATTGTTGTAGCTCTTTTTCATCTTCTTTTTATCAAATTTTTTGGGAAGCTCCAGTTTGCGGAAGTACTTGCGCTCACCCTTGTCTACATTGATTTCCAGATTTTTTCCATCGAGCATGATATTGATGTCTTCTCCTGCAACTCCTGGAAGCTCAGCAACAACTGTGGTTTTTCCCTTGGAAGTGAATATGTCTATAAGGGGCTCTCTTTCCTGGGAACCCTCCTGCGGTTGCCGCTTCTCCTCTTGAAAAGGAAGTTCGCTTCCCTGCGGGGGCTTTATATTTCCAAATTCCCTAATCCGGGGCTTGCCATCCGGGCCAACACGCATTGAATAACCGTAAACGCGGACGTTTGGGTTCTGGGAAAGGCGCTTTATCTTGTCATCATCCATGTTGAGCCTCACGCCCCGCGCTTCTTCCATTCGCCCAAGCATTTCTTCGTGCATGCGCTCAAAAAGCTCATCTATGCTTTCAAACGATTCATCACCTGTGCCAAAGAAATTGAAAATTCCCCTTTTCTTCTTTTTATCATCCTGATCCATGGATACTCACCACTTAGGGAAGTAATACTTATAAGTATTTAAATTTTCTCTTGGTTTAAATGAGCACAACTAAATAAGGTGATGAACGTGACAGAAGAAGAAAAGAAAGAAAAAATTAGTAATGATGTTGAAGTAACTGCAGGAGAGGAAGTTAGGGAAGATGAGCCTGCAGTGGAAGAGAAGAAGGAAGAAGGGGCTGCAGAAACTGCTGGAGAAGAAGTGGCGGCTGAGGAGGCACCAAAAGAAGAGGAGCCTGCAGAAAAAGAGGAGCCAAAGGAAGAAGAAAAAGTAGAAGAGCCAGAAGAGGAAGTTGAAAAAGCTGAAGAGGAAGAAAAGGCGGAAGAAGCTCAAAGTGAGGAGCCTGCCAGGGAAGAGGCAACTGAAGCGGAAAAAGAAGAGGAAATTGAGGAACCTGGTGAAGAAAAACCAACAGAAGAGCAAAGGATTGCTACTGGGCTTCCAAAGCCGGTGAATGTTGGGGATGAGCTGGATGTTACTATTGAATCTGTAGGTGCAAAGGGGGATGGGATTGCAAAGAAAGACGGGTTTGTAATCTTTGTTGCCGGGGTGCAGAAAGGGGATGATGTAAGAATAAAGGTTACGGAGCTTAAAACAAGCTTTGCAATCGGGGAAAAAATCTAGGTGTTTTTAAGATGGGAGAGATTTCAGACCCGTATAAGGGCCTTAACAAGCTGAAAAAGAGGCTTAAGGGAAAGAAACCGGACATGTTTGACAAGAAGGAGATAGGCATTCTCACCGGTTCCAGGCTCAAAAAGCCAAAAAAGAAAAAGAAGTGAAAAAAAATGGCCCACCCCAAGGTAAAACGAAAAATAAGCATGAACATGTACCTTACTGCTTTTGTGCTTACAGTGCTTGTTTTCAGCCTTGGGATTTACGTGGGCATGGTTATTGATGAGAATGCAAAAATGAAAGTGGAAAATGAGCTGCTTGAGCTTGAGCAGGAGCTCTACCTTTCAAGCATCCTGATTCTGCTGGAAGAAGAAACCGGGGAGTTCTGCCCGATTTATTCAGAAAAGCTGGAAGCAGTTGATTCGGAGCGGGAACTTATTGGGGATCGGCTGGAATACTTAGAAACTGTGCGCGGGGTCTATGACCTGGAATTAAAAGAGAGGTACTATTACCTTGAGTTTGAGAATTACCTTCTTATGAAAAAGATGCAAAAGGATTGCGGAGGGGATTATGTCCTTGTGCTTTTCTTCTACGATGATGGGGAAGAATCCAAAACCCAGGGGGAAACCCTGGATGAATTCAGGGCAGGAAACGGGAATGTAAAGGTTTTTTCTGTTGATGGAAATTCTGATTCTGCGGTTGTGGAAGTATTCAGGGGGCAGTACAATATCAGCTTTTACCCTACGATTGTTCTTGATGGGGAGCGGCTTTCCGGGCTTCAGAGCCTGGGGCAGCTTGAGGGCAAGCTGGCAGAATAGCTTACCCGGATTCCCAGGTCATTTTCTTCAGGCTTAGCTCCTTGAGTATTGCCAAGAGCCAGAATAGGGTAATTAAATATGCATAGCTTACTATGTAAATTAGGACCATTATCGGGCTGATTCCCTCTCCTTTGAAGAACTGCATCCCTGCAAAAACCCATGCAAGGGTGAGTATCAGGATTGTAACCCCGATTATATGGATGGGGTTAATCAGGAAGAGGAAGCTGCCCATATCCACAAACGCGGGGTGGATTGTGAAAAAGAAGTAGTAGATGCTTACAAAAATTACTGCGAATATTGCAGCAACTGCAATGAGGCCAAGGGGCATCACAATCATCCCCAGGTCCCCATATTTGGGCCCAATGAGCTTTGTGTATTTTGCCGCGTTGTGGAGGCCGCCCCTGTGCCAGCGGGTCCTTTGCTTAAGGAGGCCTATAAAGGATTTTGGAACTTCTGTATAAACTGAAGCATCCATGGAAGAGCGGATTTTGTAATTATAGGACTGGATGCGCATAGCGATTTCCTGGTCTTCAAGAATATTGTTTGGGTCAAAGCCCCCGATTTCATCAAATATCCATTTTCTGAACATTGAAAATGGGCCCGGGGTTACATGGACTGCATCTATAAAACAAAGAAGCCTTCTGGAAAAAAGCGTGTATATGTATTCTACTTTCTGGAGCTCCTGGATAAAGTTTTTTGGGGGCTCGGTTTTTACTGCGGATGTTACTGCAACTACAGCTTCTTCATTGAAGTGGGGGAGCATTTTGCGGATTGTATCCGGGAGGATGTAGGAATCGGCATCCAGGGTTGCAAGAATCTCGCCTTTTGCGCGCTTTATTCCGTAGTTTAGGGAATTGGCCTTTCCAGAGTTCTTTTTGTGGAATACCTTTACGCCTTTTTTCTCATATTTTTTTGCAATTTTGAGGGTGTTGTCCTTTGAGCCATCATCTATTACCAGGAGCTCAAGCTTGTTCTTTGGGTAATCCGAGGCCAGGATGGAATCCAGGCAGCGGGCAATGTTGTGCTCTTCGTTGTAGGCTGGGATTACTATTGAGATTATGGGCTGCCAGTGTTTATCCTTTGGGGTATCCGCCATGTGGGAGCGGTTTTTGAGGTAAATCAGGATATAGAATATTGTAACATAAAGGGCAAGGAAGGCAACTCCGTATTCTATGAGCTTTACAGTGCTCAAATCCATAAGGAGGAATTGCGATATGCTGGTTTTTAAGGGTTGGGCACATGGGGCGATTTTATGTAACCATGGTTACAATTCCGGCAATTAGGGGGCTATTTTCAATGAGATTTGCCAAAAATTACACTAATTCCTCAGTATTGTAAACTCTAAGCTGGTTTTGCTTCTTGAGCTTTTTGTCATTGCTCCACAAAGGTATTTCTAGTTTTAACGCAAGGGCAAAATATGGAACGTCATTTGGATCAGGTGATATTTCTTCTGCTTTTTTCAGCATATGTTTGTATTCGTCCAGTGGAACAACAATTATTAGTTCCATCATTGAGCCAAAAAGGGAATCAAATTCCGCTGGTGTTCTTTTTGTTTTCTTCAAAATTTCTTCTTTGTGCTTGTAAAACTCTTCAAAAATGAATTCCGGGGCATATAAGAAACCGAGATTATTAACCAGAATCTCTGCAGTCGCACCATCCTTGATCAGGGCAGAAAAAAGGATATTTGCATCAACAACAAACGGCATCATTTAACCTTTGTGTTTTCTGGCTGCTGATTTGCTTACCTTCCTGCCCAGTTTTATAGCATCTTCTTCAGTTAATTCGCTTTCCCTTGAGAATTCCCGGAATTTCTTTAGAAGAAATATCTTCTTTTTGATTGCCTGCCTGGCTACTTCTGACCAATTCATCTCTGGAAACGCTTCCATTTCTTTCTTTAGTTTGCTGGGCACAGACAGGGTTATGCTAACCATG
>DAOUYQ010000061.1 GCA_030666035.1 Microcaldota archaeon | reverse complement strand
TATTGTACAGGTGAGGTCCGGGTCAGGGATTTCATCCGGGATTTCAATCTCTATTATAATCTCCGGGGTGGTGCCTGTTACTCCATTCCCATTGCAGTCTTCTGCTCCGCTGCAGCTTCTCCAGTCAACGGAGAATGGAACCTGGTACACTCCGGGCCCAAGCGTGGCCGGGATGTGGAGGGTTCCTTGTATGGATGAGTAATATGCATCATATGGAGGGAACCAGCCCCCATTTATATGGCGAGCAAAATAGAAACTGCTGCTGCACTGGTTTATGCCGCTTGTTTCAGCAAAGGTTGTTCCTGGCGGCGCATTCACATTCACATCATAGAATTCAAATGGAAGTGCATAGTATTTGCTTGGGCGGGCAGGAATGACCATAGTTAGTGTTACCGGAAGGTCCTGCCCGGCTGTAACCTGGTAAGGTGAAGGGTCGGGGCCGCCATCACTGCCAGGGTCGACAGAGAAAATATATGGCGGAATTATGCCAACATGGTTCTCATCGTAAACATTCAGGGTAGATGCGGGGGAAGTTACGGTTTCGGTATAATAGTCATTCTGGGAGTTCCCCAAGTCCTGGTATGCCCAATAAGTTTCCTCCCCACTGGGGGGATATCCTTCGGGGGCAAACACTGCAACCAACCCGCCGTTAACATTCACTCTCTGCGTGAAGGAGTATTGTGTGTAAGAGCTTGTGTAGATTCCAATCGTGGAAGAGGGGGAATGAGAATAACTGGTGCCTGAAAGGGTGTTGGGGCCCACAACGGTTGCGCCCCCTTTCCTGAGGCGAGTGCTCCCCTTCATTACAACCGCCATATCCACCCGCTCATTGGAATCAAATGGCCCTGTTCCAGATTCACGGATGCGTATTCCCCTCCATCCATAAACAGATGTAGGGCTTATCTGCCTGCCCACATCCCCATAATCACCAAGATGCGCATTATAAGTGGAGGTGCTCCAGAGAACATACCTGTTCCCTTCCGGGCAGGAGCCGGTGCAGTCCGGCCAGTCTCCAGGGTCTTCGCTTGTTCCGCTTACTGAAGGGATTTTCCCTGAAACGCTGTTGCGCGCATACGCATGCACGCGCAGGCGGTATTTGAACTGGCCTTCGCAGACAGAATCCCCACTATGTATATCACTGTAGCTCCCGTTTCCTGAAAGCCAGAGGTCGCGAGCCGAAAAAGGCAGGTAGAGGTCAGTTTCAAGGTAATAGCGCACAGGCTGGTCAATATAATAGACCGTGCTGCCCTGCGCGTACTCATACATGTCATTCATCGTGTCCCCTCTATCGTAGTCTATGAAGACTGCTGAAAGCATGCTGAAGGAAAGGAGGAAAAGAAGCAGGAGCATTGTTGTTCTCATGTTTTTTGCACCTCCTCTAAAATTCCACTTCCAGCTGCAGGCCTCCGGTTACCGGAGCTCCTGCCATGCCCTTGGGGGCCTGCATAACTGATGCACCCAGTGTGAAGTTGGGAACAGTAAGTTTCCCGGATTCGTACCTTACGCCCAGGATTCCACCCCAAAGGTGTTTGGGGTCTGATAGGTCAAGCGGGGTTTCCTTGTTAGTATAGAACACAAGGGTGGGTGCAAGAGTCAAGCTGAGCTGGCCGCTTGCGCCTTCTTTCCTAAGGAGGTTAAGGTCGACTTGTGGCCCAAGAGCAAGCTGTGCAGCATTGTATGAGACTTCGAACATCCCTCCTTTGCCGCTTTCCCTCAGTGCGCTTGCGAGCCCGTATATCCCAATGAAGTGGCCTGCCTTGCCCACCTGGAAAAGGGTAAGTGTCCCCTCCGCTTTCCCCAGGTATTTCTGGTAGTCCTCTCCAAACGAGCCGGAAATGGTGAGCACATAGTTCCCAAGGCTTGTCTCATCAGTAATGCCTGCGGTGCCCAGCAGCTTTACATCAACATCCACAGTGGCTATCTGCTCCCTGTCGGGGATTATCGGGCGCACATCATAGCTTCCCCCTGCGCCCAGGCCCAGCGTTACGTCTCTGGAAAGGTCAAGCTCGAACACTGCAAGGGCCTTCCCCCCAACAAGGAGGTTTTTCTCAACCTCATTTATATTATGGGGGGTTTCAGTCCCATCAGGGGCGATGATTGTCCCTGTTCCACGGATGTGCTCTTCCATCTGCCAGATATTCGCGCCTCCCTTGATTCCAAGCCTGAGCCTGTTGTTTGCATATAGCCACCAGAGGGCATCAACACCTATTGCAAGGCGGGCATTCGCAAAATGCCTTGTGCTGGTTTCATCCGCCCGCCTAAGTGCTTCTGAAATCGGGTAGCTTCCCTCCAAAAGATCATCCACCCTCCCGTTCTTGAGGTCGTTCACAAGGCCGGAGCATGCTGAGCTGTTGGGGGCCATCCCACTTCCGCAGACGACATGCTTAGCCGTTTCTTCGTTTCCATAGAAGTCCACAAGGTGGTTCCAGAAACCTGCACCTCCTTCTGCAGCCATGCTTCCCGGCCCGGTCAGGCCATTATAGTATCCAGTGAGTATCTTGCCGAGGTCATTTTCCAGCGCGCTTATCTGTGCAGGATCATAGTTCCCCGCTTCATCAGTAGTGAGATACTGGAGGACTTCATCCGGCACACTCTGGGTTGTTGCGGTCAACTCACCCCTACCCAAAACCGGCTGGGGAAGCTTAAGCCCTGGCCACCTGGGAGACTTGTGCTCTATCTTTTCTCCCCTGGCCTCTTCCCTTGAAGGAACAAGCCCGAGCTTTGAGCCCCCTTCCTTCTCCTCCTTGCTCATCAGTTTGTCCACGGATTCTAATGCACCCTGTGCATGCCTTGCAACATTTCCATACCTATCCGCAGGGACGCTTACGGGTGGACCTTCCTCGGCAGTAGAGGCGTTCATGTCATAATAAAGCGCCTTTTCCCGGACAGCCAGGATCAGCTCAGTGAGCTTGTTATAGTTGTCCTTGAATGTCTTGTCCTCCTTGATGGTCCCGCTCTGCAGGTTAGAAAGATATGCTTCCACTTTCATAACCGCATCAAGCGCCTGCTGGTGCTGGGGCCTTGGGAAGTCCTTTACTCCCTCCAGGATGGTCACTGCTGCACTGCAGCTGGTTGGGGGAAACATTTTCTTCTCCTTCTTTTCCTTATAAGTCATTCATCTCACCTTTTCCTCTTTGGGGTATACATCTTTGGGATGTTGGTGCTCGGTTCCAGGATTGCGGTGCGGTCGGTCCTTTCCCGGTTGAACGGCCCGCGTATCCTTGTTTCAGGGCCAAGGGCCTGTGTGTCTCCATATGAACCGAGGTCTGCATCGGTTATCCTGTAGTAGTTTGCACCTTCGTGGTAGTTAATCCCTGCTTCCTCAACTTCTTTCTTGGAAAGAGGTTCTCCCATGTTTTCCTTGGTCAGGGGCCAGTTGCCAACGAAGTGTTTCTCAAGCGTGGCCTTGAGCTTGTCTGACTTGAAAGCAACTTCACCTGTGCCGAAGTCATATCTCCCAATCGCAACGCGCTTCACGCCCTCCTTTTTCAGCTTCTCATCAGATATTCCGTAGAACTCCCTTGCATCCCCTGGGTAGGGATGCTCCTTCCTGTCTTCTGCATCAAGGCGCTTGTATGCATAAACGGTTCCTTTTCCATTGTTGCCAGCTTCTGCATAGCCCACAGAGTAGTAATCTCCTTCATCCGAGTAGTCCGGAAGAGCCTCCTCCTTGCCGGTTTTTTCATTGAACCTGTGGCGCGGGGGATGGAAGAACGCTGTCCTCTGTTTGGTCTTAACATCAGTGTCTATCTCCACCGCCATTGTGCGGAGGTAGGGGTTCTTCACCACCTGGCTGAACAGGATTTCCTTGGTGGGCCGGATGCGGACGATTGCCTCTTTCCATCTCAGGACCCAGTCCCTCATTATGTGGTGTTTCGCTGCATAGGCTTTTGGCCAGACCGGCACCGGGATTGGGATGGGTTCGGGCGTCTTCTTTATTATTTCGTACTTGAACCTCACCGGGTATGCGCCTATCCTGAACTCTGGAGTAGGCCCGAACGGGCCGACCGAGTCCCTGGGCAGTATCTTCCGTATCTTTCTCTTGTTCTTGTCTATTTTCTTGATTTTACCTTTTTCATCTCTCTTAATTTCATAATAGTGCACTCCCTCTGGGGAAACCTTGGGGACAAACTCTGCAATGATTTCCACGTGCTTCGGGTCTTTTGGCACAGGCACTGTGAGATACCTCCTTCCATCTGGAGTCACCACGATCCTCTCGTAGGTTCGGTAGGTTACGTCCGCTTCCTTGAAGGTGAACTGCGGGCTTCCGCCAAGCCATGAAAAGAGCATGTTCGTATATGCTTTCCTGTACTTTGCAAACTTTGCAGGCTCTTTCTCCATGGAGGGAACCCTGAAGGTCAATGGCACCGGGCCTCCGCCTTCGCATGCGGCAATGAATATGAGTGTGCGCAGCCCAACATCAAAAGCCGCCTTCCTGTAGCGCTCCTGCTTTGCGGGCTCCCACTTGTGGTAGTCTGCATTGCGCGCGCAAATCGTGTCTCTGAGGAAGTTGGCGCCGTGCATCAGGCCGAGCGCTGCCGCCGGGTCCTTAATCTGCATAAGCAGTTCCTCTGCAGAGAACTGCTCCAGCATGTAATACATGGTGCTCGCCTTTGCGGCATACCTCTCCCTGAGCTCCTTGCTCTTCTTTACCCCTGGGCCGGAGTGCATGAACGCGTATTCCTTCATCGTTCGCTTGATAGAGTCTTCAGAGAACCCGGGCTCATCCTTTGCAAGCTTGTTGCCGGCAAGCAGCCCATTTGCAATTGCCTTGTTGAAATACGCTTCCTTGTTGTGCCTCCAATACGACTGCTGCAGGTAAGCTGCTCCAGTGCAAAACAACCCATATGTCCTTTCCTCTGGGGTCTGGTTCTTTTTAGTGGCAAAGACTTCCTTCACTGTGCCAGGCTCATCAGCAACCCCAAAAGTGAACTTTATGCTCCTTGCACCTTTGGCCTCGGGGTCGAAAGCTTTCACAAGGTCAGAAGCAAGCTTCACCTGCGACGGGTCCATGTTTTGGCTCTCAACCACTCCGCTCCTGTTCCTTTCAAGGTACACTTTCCTTGCCTTGAGTATCTGCGGCCTGCCTCCGCGGAGGGCGAGCTGCAGAGGGGTGAGCGGCATCACCTTCTTCTTGGCCTTGGGCTTCTCAGGGGCCTGCGTGATTATCACTGTGTTCTTGCCATCATAAGAAACGTCCACAAGGCCCGAAGCCTTGAGCGCATCATAAATAGCCTGCGCGGTCTTCGCCCCGCCTTCCTTTTTCCTGAAAGTGAATACCTTGTCTTCCCTGGGAAGGTTCTCGTACCGGGCCTGCCTCACTAGTGCATCATAGCGCCGCCTGCCGAGGGGAAGGTCCGAAAGCTTGTTCTTGACGTTCTGGAGCTGCACTCCCCTATCCTTCCTAAGCACTTCCTGCAGCATTGGGGGCACAGTGAGCGTAACTTTGTACAGGTCCTTCTGGCCCGTGCTCCAGAGGACGCCCCTCTGCTCTTCAGGGACTTCGGAAAACTTGATGCGCGCATAATCAGCCGCTGTTTCCCAGGGGAAGCCTATTGAAACAAGGTGCTGCTCAAGATTTTCCGCCTGGAATTTGCTGAGGTAAAATGTTTGCGTTTCTCCTGCCGGGGAGTTGAGCGCACCTTCAAGGCGGGCGCGCTCCGCTGCGGTCTTCAGCACTGCATTGGCCTCCTTCTCAATGAAGTTGGGGGTCCTTATCGGGATTTCTCCCCTTTCTGCAAACGCATTAGCGGGTGT
>DAOUYQ010000163.1 GCA_030666035.1 Microcaldota archaeon | reverse complement strand
AAGAAGAAAAATGATGCAGAAAAGATAGAAGACCCCTCATTTTTAGAAACGATAGCTGGCCCAAACTTCTGGCGCATTGGCTGGTATAATGTGGCTTGGGTGGGTTGTGCTGATTATTCCCTCCTTGCTTTGGAAAGCTATGGAAAAGAGGTGAATGGGCAAAGAGCCCTATTTGAAGTGTGGAGGGGAAAACTTATTGATGGGGGTGCCTGTGATGATGATTATGTTGGGAGGGCCATCGAATATTGTGAAATGCCCCTGGAAGATGTGGAATGCAATTGCTCTGAAATATGGCAGGATATTCCGCAATTTAACTGGTATTATGGGTGTGTGCAGGAACACTGGAATGCAACTGCAGCGCTCAAAAGCCGGGTGCTGGCAATTGAAACTGCATATAATGAAAGTGCAGGTGCTTGCAAAGATGCCCAGCAGGAAGCTGCGGAAAAGAAGGCAAAATCTGATGAAAAATTCAAAGCAATTGAAGATGAAGAATTGGGGAAGATTTATCCTAGCGGAAGCGAAATGGATTATAGTGGCGCTGAGGGCATACGGGGAGCATACAAAGAATTAGGAGAAATTAGGGTGGTTGGTGATTCTGGGTTCAGCCTGGCTGATACGGCCGAAGGGAGCACTGGGTGGCTGAAAGATTGCTTTATGGGCAGCAGAACCGCAATTGCTGCATATGAAGCAATTATCCAAAGCAGCATACTAACTGAAGCACAAGAGCTTGTAGATGATTATAGGGAAGAAGCCTGGGAACAAATACATAAAGTAGAAGAAAAAGAATCAGAGTTGGGGGCCCTTGGAAAAAAACGGCTGGATACTGCCAAGGATGCGTGCACTGCCGGGGATTCCGGCACGCTGGGAAATAGGTTTGAAGGATATTGCAAATGCATAAAATATGCCAAAATGGCAGAAGAAAGATTGGAAGAAAGTGAAGGCATTGATGAGGCCCAGTTGGATGCAAGCTTAAGTTGGCTGGATGGCTTTTTGAAAAGGGCAGAAGAGGATGGGATAGATACGGAATACGAACGGATAGAATATTCAATAATGGAAAAAAATAAAATTTTTGATGAATCTGGAATCGAGAATATTAAGAGAAGAATTTTGAATAAAGCGGAAGCGGTGTATGGGGAACTGCCCCAAAGAAGGAGCGGGTTGAAAGAAACAATTGCATTGGGCGGGGCACAGTTTGCATACCTCAATAGCTGGTTTGATGTTGGGGAAGAATGCTATTCTGGAGATGAGCTAGACTATTCTTGTGCATTGGGAAGGCTTCATGAGATGCAGGAATCCTATGATGCAATTGAAAATGACCTGTGGGCAAAAAAGAGCACGCTGGTTCAGGACTCAATAATTATATCAAACTGGCTTAGCTGGGGTGTGCCCACACTGGATGAGAAGGGGGAAATTTATCTATATGTGGATATTACGAACCCCACGAATTTCGATGCTGAGGATATTATGGTTGAAGTGCCAACCGAGTTAGAATTCAGGAAAATAGATCTTGTTTCCGGTTCCGGGTACGTACGCATGGTTACTCCAAAGAAAGATAAGATTGAAATCTATTTGACCGGAATAAATGCAAGCAAAGGCATCCACCTGGTTTTCAAAAAAGATGAAATTGTCTGTAGAAGCGAGGATTACGAAGTTGTGGCTTATGGGGATAGTGATGGGGGCGCTACCGTAACAGAGACACTGGACATAAACTGCAAATATGCTGTTAGTGGGCTCATCCTGGGGGAAACGTGGGATGTTGAGAGCATTGCTGTTGATGGGCTTGGCATAGCTATTGGTGGCGAAGGGATAGAGCGCGAACTTTCCAAGGGAAAGCACATCCTGGTAATTGAGAGCTATGATTATGATGCATATGAAGTGGAAAGGGAACCCTCCTTTGTAAGCAGTATTGGGCAGACAACAAAGGTTGAGTTGTTCTTTAATTTTGAGCCAAACCGGGACTTGAAGTATATTGCTTATTCCAGTGTTGAAGCGGGAAAGGACCTGGATAAACTGGATGTGTTTGGATATACCGGGGAAAAAATATCTGACAAAAAGTTAATGGGTGAGAGCACAGTCTTCTTCAAAGTTTACAATTTAGTAGATGGAAAAGAAGCAAAGGTCAGGGTGAGTTACGAAATTAGTGATTTGGAAGAGTATGTTAATCAAGAAATTTTGTATTATTCCGGGCAGAACCTTACAACAGGGGAGGATGCCCTTCTTAATGAAGCAAAGAACTACTTGCTATCGGATGAAGGGGCTGAAGCATATAAGAGAATTGAGGAGCTGCGCAGCAGCGTAGAAAAACGCGCAAAGAAACACAGCTCTGTGCTCGAGAAACATGAAAAAATAAAAGAAAAGATTGAGGCAAAAATATCCTCCCTGGAATCTGCAATGCTCCTTGCACAGCAACTGGGCATTGAAAATACCTATGTTTCTGAAATGGGCGCGCGGCTAAATGAATTAAAAAATGCACTGGGGCTGGAAGTAGAAGAAGGTGCGCTTATTGGCCCCCTGGAAAATATAGATATGGGCTGGGAGAAAAAGGAGCTCACAAAGATATCCAAGGGGCTTCTTTCCCTGGAAAAGGACCTGAAAGAGGGCTGGGCAGAAATTAATATTAATGATGCTAAACTATCTGCAGCAATTGAAGTTGTGGAAGA
>DAOUYQ010000152.1 GCA_030666035.1 Microcaldota archaeon | reverse complement strand
TTGAATGGGCAATAGAAAGGGGCTATGGAAGAAAAGAAGATAAAGAGCGCACAGAAGAATATGGAAAAATTGCCGGTGCAGACTATTCTGCAGTCTCAGACCTTGCAAAAAAACGGGGAACCAAGCAGATTGGGACTTTGGGTGCAGGAAACCATTTCATGGAAGTGCAGGAAGTGGAAAAAATCATGCTGCCTGAAGTTGCAGAGAAATTCGGGCTTTGGAAAGGGCAGGCAGTTTTAATGATTCATACAGGGTCGAGGGGGTTTGGGCACCAGATTTGCTCAGACCATTTAAAATCAGTGATGAGGAAGGCACGGGAATTAAAGCTTCCTATGCCTGACCCGCAATTAGCTTACCTTCCGCTGGAAACAAAGGAAGCGCAGGCGTATTTGGGCGCAATGAGGTGCGCAGTAAATTATGCTTTTGTAAACCGGCAGGTGATTATGCACTGGGCACGTGAAACATTTAATGGGATATTTGGCTCCGGGACTTCAGAAAAGATGGACCTTGTTTATGATGTTGCGCACAACATTGCCAAATTTGAGAAGCATATTGTTGATGGAAAAGAAAGAGATTTGCTTGTGCACAGGAAAGGGGCTACGCGCGCATTCCCCGCAGGAAGGAGTGAACTTCCCCCAATTTACCAGGATGTTGGGCAGCCTGTACTTATTCCCGGGAGCATGGGAACTGCATCGTATGTGCTTGTTGGGAAAGAAAAGGGGCTGGAAGTAAGCTTTGGGAGCACCTGCCACGGGAGCGGGAGAACAATGAGCAGGAAACAGGCTGTGCGCACCCATGTTGGGAGGAATGTTGCAAAAGAGCTCTGGGATTCCAAAGGAATTTATGTCCGTGCAACTGATATGCATCTTGTTGCGGAAGAGGCTCCGGATGCATACAAAGATGTGGATTTGGTTGTGGAAAGCGTTGCTGCTGCAGGAATCAGTGATCTTGTTGCAAGAATGACGCCTTTGGGCGTTGTAAAGGGCTAAAGCTTAATTTAAGATAAGCAATAAAAATTCCCGAGAAACCCGGAGGAGTTCCCCCCTCCGCGTTCTCAGATCAGTATAAAAAAGAAGATTAGATGTAGCGGAAGGAAGCTTCATCGTTGATATCTACTTCTCCACCACTGCCACCGCTGGGCTCTTGGTTGCTGGATTTTACTCTGTCCAGGCGAACCTCTTCGGTTGTATCGTCCCCGCCCATCTTGCCTGCAAAGAAGCCAATTGCAGCTACCACCACAAGGCCAAAGAGCAGAATTGGAATTTCAAGCTCCCCGTCAAATGGGCCGCATGCAGGGCACTCAAGCTTTGGGCAAACCTTGTTCTCGCAGGGCTGGCAGTTGCAGCCGCAGGCACAAACCGGGCAGTTGTCTGCCTTGAAGCTTGTAACTTCGGGTTCAGGTTTGGGCTCAACAGGCTCAGCTTCCAGCGCCATCGGAGTAGGTGCTTTAACACACTCATAATTTACGCATACGCTTCCTGCGCCACAGTATGAGTCACCCACACATTCCTTGGGTTCACACCTCCCCTCATTGGTGCAGATAAAATCGGTTGGGCACTCTGCGCTCACAATGCAGATTGGAGAAATGCAGATTCCCCTGTAACAGACTTCATTGTTCCCGCATTCGCTGTCTGCTTTGCACTCTAGTGGAGTATAACAGTCTCCAAGAATGCAAACATCTCCAGCGTTACAGTCATTGTCAACTACACAGCGGCTAAAGCCTGTAGAAAGGCTTGCCTTTCCATCATTTACAGAAGTTACTGCATCAACAGGGGTTGATTCCCCAACTGATATGATAGTTGAAGCAGCAAATACTGCGCCAGATAACATAACCAGTGCCAATAATCCAAACATGAACCTTCTCATGTGTAAATAGGTGTGTAGTAATGTATTTAAATCTAACCCTTGGAATTGCCACTGGAATAGGGACTTGGCACAAAGGAAATACGCCTCGAAGGGATTAATACTATGGATATTGACAAAATAGGAATAAAAAGAAAAGAAGAAGATTATTTTTTCTTGCGTTTGCGTTTTTTTCTCTTTTTAGGGGCTTTTTTTGGCTTGGCTTTTTTCGGAGCACTCTTTTTTGCCCCTTCTGCTGCTTCTTCTTCTGCTTCGCGCCCTTCCTGCTCATTGCGTTGTTTTTCCTGGCTTCGCAGGAAATGGACTACTATTACAATAAGCACAACAAAAACAATAAATGCAAGAATATGGGTAGGTGTAATCATGGCATCAAATTCTGTTTTTGCTGTTGATGCATGAGGTGTTGTTGCCTTTGGCTCTCCAGTTTCCTTTGGTTCTTCTTCTGCAGCTGCTGGCGGGGCAGTTTCCGGAGCCTCTTTGGGAGGCTCAGGTATGCATGCATGGTACTCATCGCATACTTCCCCTTCCTTGCATTCTTCTTCAGTGCTGCACCTGCCTTCATTGGAAACACATGCATTATCTATGCAGGTCTGCCAGTCCCCGCAGTTTGCATCAGTAGTGCATGCACCATCTTTTAGAACACATATTCCTTCCGGAAGGTTGCATTCCTGATAGCTTTTGCAATCTTCATTGGTAGTGCAGGGAGTGGCTCCGGCTTCTTCCTGGAGGCCTCCTTCTGCTGCCGCTTCTTCGGCTGCCGGGCCTTCAAATGGGTAGAGGCATGCATGCTCGGTGCAGATTTGGCCTTCCTTGCAATCCGCATCAGTATTGCATGTGCCCTGCTTGAGCAAACATTGGTTTGGGTTTCCCAGCATTGCGCAGTACTCCCATGATTCGCAATCTGAAGAGCTGTTGCATTCACGGGGGTTCTCCACTGCACACCTATGGTGCTCCAAATCGCATTGATAAGAATGCATGCAATCTGAATCATCTTCGCAATACCCGGATGCTACTGCGCATTTATGGCCAATGCA
>DAOUYQ010000046.1 GCA_030666035.1 Microcaldota archaeon | reverse complement strand
TTTCTTTGCCATCCCCATGCCCGTATTTCTTTGCCTTTCGTTTAATATCATTGTATTCCGCTTTTTCCATTTCTTCCTTCTTCAATTCCACCATCTTCTGGCCGCGCCTGGTTTTCTCTCTGGGCACCGCCTCCAGCGGCCTCACGGCCCTCAGCTTTCCTCTACGCCTTTTCACAGGCTGCGGCGGAGCGCCCGCTGCCCTCTTCTGGGCAAGCCCTCCCCTGCTTATTTTTAAAATCAGTTTTTCTGCATCCTTGAGAAGCTTCCTGCTGTATTTTTCCCCCCTTTCCCTCTTTGCTTCCTCCTCTTTCCAGAGTTTAAAAATAAAGGAAGCAGTTTTTCTTTTTCCCAATTCTATTTCCAATCCATATTTTTCTATAAATGATTCCAGCTTCTCAATCTGTGCATCCGAAAGCGAGCTAATCCTTGGGGGGCGTGGCAGCATTACCATGCTAA
The DNA here is from genome assembly GCA_030666035.1 of Microcaldota archaeon. Taxonomy (GTDB): domain Archaea; phylum Micrarchaeota; class Micrarchaeia; order Anstonellales; family Bilamarchaeaceae; genus CAIKOA01. The sequence continues at coordinate 6,067 of DAOUYQ010000046.1, read as the reverse complement.
AATTAGGGACAAATCCCATATAAATAACTACCCCTGCATTCTGCCATACAGCTATGCTTAAAAATCCCCCCATTCTAATTTCCCAAAGGGCAAGAAAATGGAACCGATTACTAAAACAGGCTTAGATTTACCCCTAATTCATAAAGGAAAAGTAAGGGAAATGTACAAATTTGACGATGATAAAATCCTCATGGTTGCAACTGACAGAATAAGTGCATTTGATGTGGTTTTCAACGAGGGAATCCTATACAAGGGAGCAGTTTTAAGCACCCTCTCAAACTTCTGGTTTGATAAAACTAAAAATATTCTTCCCAACCACGTAATTTCAACTGAAATCCCGGAGAACCTCCCCACATACCTACAGGGAAGGGCAATGATTGTAAAAAAAGCAAAACCCCTCAAAATTGAGGTGATTGTGCGCGGCTACCTAACTGGAAGCGGCTACAAAGACTACCTAAAAACCGGAAAGGTATGCGGGATAAAGCTTCCCCCTGGAATGAAGGATGGGGACAAGCTTCCGGAGCCGATTTTCACCCCCTCCACAAAAGCCCAGGAAGGCCATGACATCAACATTACTGAAGAAGAAGCCGCAAAAATAATTGGGGAAGAAAAGCTCGAATTAGTAAAAAAGAAAGCCCTGGAGCTCTACAACTTTGGGCATGAATACCTCCTTTCCCGCGGGCTGATTCTCGCAGACACCAAATTCGAGTTCGGCGAGCTTCCAAATGGGGAAATGATCCTTATTGATGAAGTTTTAACTCCGGATTCTTCCAGGTACTGGCCCAAGGATAAGTATGATAAAGGAGAATTGGTTTCATTGGATAAGCAATATCTAAGAAACTACCTGGAAACACTAGACTGGGGCAAAACCTACCCCCCACCAACCCTTCCAAAAGAAATAGTAGAGGGGATAAGCCAGCTTTACTTGGATACATATGAAAAAATAACCGGGGAAAAATTCCCAAAAGAGGAAAATAAATGAGGCATCATTCCAGGCAACCCCCACACTCGCGCAGCCCGGCCACTTCAGCCCCTCCATTTTCTTCCAGGCCCCCATTTAGCCCTCCGGCAAATGCAGCAGCAATCGGCTCTGCGGCGCTCCATCTTCTTGCAAAAAACAGAGTTGCGCCAAATAAAATTAAATTTTTCCGCGCCCTGCACCACGTTTTAGCACGAACAGGAAGTGCCCTAATGATTAAAGATAACAGGGAAATTGCAATTTACCACTTTCTAAGCAAAACTGAAATTGGCGTAATCGGGCGGCTTACAAAAAGCTGCAACGACACATATTCACTTAAATTTGATTCTGATTTCCTGATGCTTGAGCGGGCAAAAACAATAGATTTTCTGGATTTGCTCTTAGATGGCGCATCAGCAATTCCTCCCCGGATTAACTGGAGGGAAGAGTTCCCTGAATTAAAAAGATATGTTATTTCCCTGGGCACGATAGCTTCACCAGGTTCCCTTTCTGTTTTGCTTGAATTTGAAGACCATGTATTCCACCTGAAGTTAGAGAGGCTTATCTTCTCCTGCGGCACTCCACAGCGCAAGCCAAATCCTCCACAGTAACTTTTCAAGTAATGCGAAACTGGAGCTCTGAGTGCAAAAGGGATGAGTGCTCATTTGTGTGAAAATTGCCATCTATGTGAGAAGTGTTTAAAATCTACATTGGCATTCTTTATCGATGACTTACAAATCAAGGAAAAAGCCTTCAAATTCTACACAAAAACCCGAGGAAACAATATTCAGTTTTGGAGCAAATATTATTCCACTAAAGGAAGGGGCAATGGAATCGCCTGGCCTTCTTGCCCAATTGGATGATGAGCTCTCGCAGAAGAAGCTAGCGGAACCCGTTTCACTAAATCAACAGGAGAATGTTCTCCAGCATTTTGAAATGTCATCTGAAAATTTTAAGCAAATTGAAGAACAAATGAGTGCTCTTTCCGCAAATGCAACCAAAAAGCAAAAACTAGACAAGTTATTCGAAATAATTAAAATCGGAGGAGAGCTAGGAATAAGATATGAACCTTCGACTAAAAGGGGAAAGTCCAAAATGCCAAATGAAGTATTGATTCCCAACAAAGAAGGCAATTTAACAGGGGATTGCAACGAACTTGTCCTTCTTTTTGTTGCATCTGCAAAACAGCTTGAGATAGATATCTCTGATATGGCTGTTGCACTAATGCGGCTGGAAACCTCACCAGCAGGCAAAGACCCCATGCATGCCGCAGTTATAAGCAGGGCAGTGTAAAAATACCTGATTGACCCAGCATTCCTTAATGAGACTTACACGCTTGCCGGAACGGACGATGCTGCCGTTTCCGAGAGATATAAGGGAAAACTGACTCAAGGCGGCAAAGAGATAATAAGGGTGAAAATAACTCATCTTGCAACAACTCCTGCCGAGATGCTTGCAATAAATTTCACTGAAACTGCTGGGCATTATGAGGGGAAAGTAAAGAATCCGTATGAGAAGAACAGGAGGGGATCACTCAGGAAGATGGGCAAAGAACTGGAAAAAGCGGCAAAACTTGATCCTGTAAGTCCTGAAGTGAAAAGTGCTTGTTATAGGATGTTGGATTTGCACTTGGATTTTATTGAAGAGGATTTGGTGTCTGGAAAAGTTGCCAATGCTAAATCAGATATTCAGGAACTGATTAAAATTTCTGAGAAGCTGAGCAAAATTTATCGAGAGAATGAGCAAGAGGAATTTGTGGATTGGGCAAATAAGAAAGTGGCAAATGCTTATGGTCTTTTGGTTAACTCATATTATAAGAATAAGCAATATTCCAAAGCAATTAGATGGCTGGATAGCCTGCTCTTGAGGGAGCCTGAGAATTACGATGCGCTCCAAATCAAGACAGTATGCCTATTGAAAACTGCAAAGCTACACGAAGCGCGAGAAGAATTTGAGAAACTTTACTCTGTAGTGGGGAATAAACAGGAAATCCTTCATCTTGGAATGGATATCTATTACAAAACAAAAGAGTATGTAAAAGTGATTGAACTAGCAGAGATTGCGCTGAATTCAGATAAAACTGATGGCAGAGCATATGTGATGTCCATTTCTGCTTACTTTAAACTCGCTAAAGCGGTGTATCACAAAGATAAGGCACTATCTAAAGAATATACGTTAAAAGCAAAGAATGTAGTCCAAGCCGCATTGGAATCCATTGGTCCAGCTTCAGAGTACCATAAAGATGTTCGTGACCAGATGGATACAATAAAAAAGAACCTGAGAAAATTTGACTAATGTTGGATGTTTTTCTTTTGCGGTTTAGCCTTTTCCTTCTTCGAAGGGTACACTGGATGTCGTTTTAATTCGGGAACTTTTAGCTCTGGCAGGCGCTCCACAATTTCATCCATTTTTTTTGCCATTTCATCCAGTGCCCTTTCTCCTTCACCTTTTGCTTCTTCGGACTCCGTTTTGCTCTCTTTAGTCTGAATAAACGGATTTGGAGGAACAGGCCTGACATCTTTTTTAGGGGGAGCAGATTTTTCCTTTTCCTCTTTTTTGGGAACAACACTCAATTTTTTCTTTTCGTCTCCCACTATAACCCTCTTTTTTGGCCCAGCATCTGCAATAGTTTCTACAGCAGGACTTTTATTAAGCATTGGGTTTGCTTTATCATTTTTACATGTAGGTGTAGCTACAGCTAATGCGAGCATAATTCCTGTAGCTATAACCCTTCTTCGCATATGTTATATTGAGTGGTCAGGAGTATATAAATGTTGGTTTTTCATCGCCCCTCAACCAACTCCGCCAGTTGCTTCTTCATTCACTTGTCTTTTTTCACCATCTTTCTGAGCAGTTTTTCCGGATCTTCGCTATTTTCAATCAACGTTCTAAAGAAATCCAGAATCATCTTCTTTGCCTGCTTCTCGGATTTGAGCTTCTCAGCGTTTTCAACTGCCATTAATCATTAATGGCCTGTGGCAGTTCTGGCAAAACTCCAGTGTAACCGGGTTCTTGTGCCCGCAAACCTCGCATGAAAGCAGCTGCCCATCTCCGTTATTGTCCACAACCACATTCTTGTAATCCTCATTGGAAATATTTTGATAATAAGATGGCATCTGAGAGTCCGGCTTCCATCTGAACTTCTTCCGCAAAATTGGCTCAGTGTATTTAATGCTGTCCCGCGTGGCAGCTGTAAAGCGGAATAAATGAGGGTAAATTCTCCTTCCTTCAGCAATCCCTGCCTTTCGTTTTGCTTCTCTAATGAGTTTCCTGAGCTCCTGGCATTCCGCATAATCAAACAGATTCTTTTGACCAATTCCCAAATCCTTTAAAGTTCCTTCTTCTATATTCTTCATGTCTACACACCCAATTGTGTAGGCTGGCTCTGGGAGTGCAAGCTCCCAAGAGTCATCCATACTGCATTACTGCATTAATGTATTGAACCTAAACATTTAAATACCTTTGTGTAGAGAATACAGTAATGCATTAAAAGGTGTCGAAGATGAGCATAGTAAAACTGCAAAAACGACCGTCTGGAAAATACTATTCCCTAGTAATCACATTGCCCAAAGACTTCGAACAACAGCTGACTGAAAGGCTTGGCGAGGTTCCGTATGGATTTGATATCAAGCTTGATAAGAAGGGAAAACTGACTGGGGAACCTGTTTTGCTGAAGAAGGCGTAGTGGAAAGGTACCCTGCGGGCATATAAAAACCCCCGAAACGAGTAGAGAGGTTGCATGATGGAAAAAGAACCAAAACCCTTTGTGAAGTGGGCTGGCGGAAAACGGCAGCTGATAAACACTTTATTCAATAACATCCCTAGCTCTTTTTCCAATTATCATGAACCCTTTGTAGGGGGAGGTGCACTGTATTTCAAACTATGGTCTGAAGGCATGATAAAGAAAGCGTATCTGAATGATTACAACCCGGATTTAATCGGAGCTTACAAAGTAATAAAGCGGAATCCGCTTGATTTGATAGATGAGCTGAAGAGCAAAAAATACACAAATGATTCTGAGGCATATTACCAGATGCGCAAAACCGAACCGGAAGATAGAATAGAAAGAGCAGCCAGATTTATGTATATGAATCGGACGGCGTTTAATGGCCTTTACAGGGTGAATTCCAAAGGAAAATTCAATGTCCCATTTGGGCGGTATACAAATCCCAAAATCTGCAATGAAGAAAATATTTTGCTTGTTTCCGAAGCTTTGCGGAAAGCAACCCTTACTCTGGGAGATTTCTCAGTAGTTTCCAAAAAGGCACGGAAAGGGGATTTTGTTTACTTCGATCCCCCTTACCATCCGCTTTCCAAAACCTCATTCACTAGCTACACGGATGCAGACTTCTCAGAAAAAGACCAGAGAAGGCTTAGTGAACTGTTTTCTACTCTGGACGATAAAAACGTTAATGTGATGCTGAGCAACAGCTGTTCTCCTTTGATTATGGACCTTTACTCTAATTATGAACCTAGGAAGGTCATGGCCAGGAGGAGCATAAACTGTAAGGCAAACAAACGTGGAGCGGTTGCAGAAATAATCGCTTTTAATTACTGAAGTTGTTTTGCATGAATTTTTCACCTCCTAAGTTTGAAGTTCCTACTACAAGTGTGTGGTCATTCCCAGAACGTGGTTCTTGGGCTACTCACAAGGGGGATTATAGGGGAAATTTCAGCCCATATATAGCCAGAAATATATTACTTCGGTATTCTGAAGAGGGAGACTTGGTTCTAGATCCAATGTGTGGAAGCGGAACTTCCTTAATTGAGTGCAAGCTCTTAAACAGGAACTCGCTTGGAATCGACATAAATCCTAAGGCAGTAAAGCTTGCAAAAACCCGCCTTTCTTTTCCAAAAATCAATGCTTCCAAGCACCTCCTTAAAGTTGGCGATGCCAGGCACACTTGCCTCTCCAATGACTTCGTGGACTTCGTGATTTTACATCCGCCTTATTTAGATATTATCAAGTATGCTCCAGAGAATGCTTTGGACATTTCTAACATCAATGACGTTGAGCTATTCATGGGGGAAATAACCAAGGTTGCAAAAGAAACCTACCGCGTTCTGAAACCGGGCAAATTCTGCGCAGTGTTAATCGGTGACACTCGT
>DAOUYQ010000108.1 GCA_030666035.1 Microcaldota archaeon | reverse complement strand
CTTTTTCAGTTGCTTTTTTCCCATCCAGAATCTTCTTTTCTTTGAGTTCCAATGCTTCTTTTTCACCTTTAAGCTTTACTTTTTCTGCTTCCTTCTTGGAAGAGAGAAGAATTGATTGTGCTTTTTTTTCAGCATCATTCCTGAGCTGCTTTGCTTTTGCCTCCGCAGACCTAACACCTTCTATCGTTTTTATAACTGAAGCATCACGTTCCTGCATAAATCCACCAATGAGGGAATGAAAATTAGATGAAACTATTTTTAAATGTATGTAGGCTTAAAGGAACTCCATAAACCAAATGTGGGATTGGTATCCTGAATGGTTGGATAAGGCGTCATACTCTGTGGGCTGAAGCCTGCTTTGTTGTGAATGCCAGGCTGAGAGGCGTAATCTCAGCCCAGAAAATAGTGTATAAGAAAGGTTACGCTCATCTCACAAAAGTGAGATTATGCGTACCCACGGAGTGTGATTGTATGGGAGCATACAAATACATGAGAGAAACATACCAGAAAGAATTAAAGGAAAGGGGCGAGCTCCTTAAAAGCAAGATTTTTAAGTGGAGGAGGGAGCCTGTTGTGAATAAGATTGAGAAACCAAGCAACCTTATTCGTGCCCGTACCCTTGGATACAAGGCAAAGCAGGGATATGTGATTGTGCGTGTCCGGATTGGGAAGGGGCGCAGGAGAAGGCCAACGCCAAGCGGTGGAAGGAAACCTGCACATGCATACCTGATTGTCCAGCCCGGAACCAGCTTGAGGGGCCAGGCAGAGCAGAGGGCAAACCGGAAATACATGAACCTGGAAGTGCTTAACTCTTATTTAGTCGGGGAAGATGGAAACTACAAGTTCTTCGAAATAGTTCTTGTGGATCCTGAAAAGACCGGACTTAAGCTCAATAAGCGCAGGACTTTCCGCGGGCTTAGCAGCTCTGGCAAAAAGAACAGGGGCTATATGGCAAAGGGCACGGACAGGCCGCGCAGGCGCTCAAAGAAAAAAGAAAGAAGGATAAGCCTTGGAAAGAAAGGCCAGAAGGGAACAGTTAAGCCTTCCGGGAAAAAGGAAGCTCCTAAGGCTAAGAAATGAGCCTTTCTTTTTTTGATATTTTGAATTTTGAATGCGGAGAACCTGAGAAATACGGGTTCTCCAAAACTTATTTTTTAGAAAATATTAAGGACAAAATCAAGGTTGTAGAATCTGAAGATGCTGCTTTAAAATTGCGGAACAAAAAGGTACTTGTAAAAGTGGAGAAGTATCCAATGAGCCTGGAATTAATTCGTGGGTTCTGGAAAAAAGATGCATTATTCCTTTTGGATATTTCAGATATTCTGGATTCTTCTGGGGGAAAGCGCGCATCGATAATTAAGCGGATGAGGAATTTCACCAGGCTTTGCTTGAAATACAAGGTTCCTTTTGTGCTTGCTAGTTTTGGGAAAAATGAAACCGGGATGCGCACTGCAGATGAGCTTGTGCACATTGGGTTTTTGATTGGGCTGAATCGGGGGGAGGGGCGTGCTGCTCTTTCAAAAATGGAAGAAATTTTGGAGTGAAAGCTCCAGTTCAGATTTGCGTTCCGCAAATACTCTTGGACAAAGTTCAAGATTCTGATTATTTTGGTGATTAGTGCTCAAAAGGTTAAGTAGCTTATATTTTTTCAAAATAATACTTTCGGATTATCGATTTTATCTCTTCGCTCTTTCCAACATTTAAGGAGATATGGCGCCCATATCCAGTTGGTTTAGGAGTTATGAACCCTTCTTTGATCAACTCCTCTGCCAACCCCTTTAATTTTCCTTTAAGATGCGGAGGAACTCCCTTCGCTACAGTCTCAAAGGCAGTATGGCTTTCCCCCCATTTTCTCTTCTTAGCGAGCTTATGGAGTATCATTGCTTTAAGTTCATCATTTGATACCATTAAGTTCACTTACATTACCTTTCAAAGGATAAGTTTAAAAGGTTAACCTGGCCATGGAATAACCATGATAGAAGAGAAATCCGTATTGATTGAGTACTTTGGGGATACCCCCATAATCCGCATAATAGACTTTTTGCTGGAAAACAGGCTTTTTGACTATTCGAAAAAGCAGATAATAGACGAAACCGGTTTGGCGAAAGCTACTTTCTACAAATACTGGGGCAGACTGGTGGAACGGGAAATAGTAATGGTTACCCGCTCCTTTGGGAAAACAAAGCTCTACAAACTGAACGAAGAAAACCCTGTAGTGGGAAAGATAAAGGAACTGGAACTCTCCTTAATTGAAGCGACGGCTCCTGCTGTGGTAAAGGCAAAACCTGCATAACATGTCAGAGCTCCAGTTTCTGATTACTTTGGTGATGAGTGCTAATGCCTGGATTAAAGCATCAGCAGATATTGTGTAACCATGGTTACATATTACGTCGGTAGCATAGAACGAGGGCTTTTTGGCTACTGTTTTTGGCAACGGAGTAAAACGGCAGAACAAAAACGGTATTCAGAGCTCCAGTTTCTCATCCCAGGGGTGATGAGTGCTTATAAATTGCTTTGTGGACAAATATCCATATGGCTACCAAAGAAGAGAGAGCATATGAAGATTACGAATCTGATTTTGATTTAAGGGAGGAGAACAGGAAAAGATTAAGAGAAAAAATTGTTGAACTGTTTCTATCTGAAAAGGCAGGATACTGGAAGGATGGAAAAAAACACGTGACCCGTTATAAGTATTATGTTGAAACACTAAAAGATGGAAGGCGGATTTACCTATACCATCCCGCGTGGTTGAATAATGGCATTGACTTCCAAGTTTGGGTTGAGAAATTTGATGGAGTTAAAGCAAAGAAACCAAGTCATAAAGATATTCTTAATGATCTGAGAGATAAAAAAGAAAATGAATCTGCAAAGCTAAGAGAATTATTAAATGTGATTGCACTCGTGCATGATTGCCAAGACCCCATCTCGGTGCTGCAGAAGCATTCAGATCTACGATTTGAAACCGGAATGAGTGTGGAAATGATGCTGAAGATTCTAAAGTGGCTTTTTATTGAACAGGATTTAACTTATTGGAATTATGATGGTCGGAGTATGCTCTTTTCCGCTATCAAACGGATTATTACTGAGGAATGAATGGTAATGTGAATTATTAAAAACGGAAAAGGCGGAGCCAACACCCTAAGCGGTTTGCATTTCGAAGAGAGGACTTCGCTTAAAACAGTATTTGAGCAGACTAAGGATTATTCCGTTGAAGGAAATTCAGTATATTATAAAGGGGAGAAAGTGGCAGAACTATATCCCAAATACAGATTATATAAAGGGCTTTTGGAACCTAAAGGCATTGATTATTCCAAGATTATTTCGAAGAGGCTTCTTCCAGATGATGCTTTATTGGTGCTCGAAAACAATACATTGTTTATAGTAGAGATAAAATTCCAAGAAGTTGCTGGCTCTGTTGATGAAAAACTCCAAACTTGTGATTTCAAGAGTAAGCAATATCATAGATTACTTTCACCTTTGAAAATCAAAGTAAAATATACTTATGTGCTCAATGAATGGTTCAAAAAACCAGAATATAACGACGTTTTGGATTACATCAAAAAGGTAGGTTGTTTCTATTTTTTCAATGAAGTTCCCTTCGACTTTTTTGGCCTTCCGAAGCCCAAATAATTATTTTTTAAAAATAAACAGATGCTCATGCATTATCAAGAGAAAGTTCCTAGGTTTTGAGTTCCAGAATCCAGTGGTCTTACAGTTCCACTGGCGCTTTATGATGTCCTCTTTAAGGGAAAATCCCGCTTCAAGAAAGCAGTTGAGTACTTTCATGGAGAGTGGAACATAGTAACCATTCCTACGAGTGTCACCGATTAACACTGCGCAGAATTTGCCCGGTTTCAGAACGCGGTAGGT
>DAOUYQ010000150.1 GCA_030666035.1 Microcaldota archaeon | reverse complement strand
ATATTTATCGTATTTTCCGCAAGCATAAGTTTCATCCGCGCGCAGTATTTCAGGTTTTACATTGAATTTTTCCATTGCTTCTGTTGCTTCTGAGAGGAAATGGTCTGCAAAGGATTTATGGCAGCCTAATGGGTCCGGGGTTTGTGCAGGGGGCTTCCCCAGATAGGGCTTTAGCTCTTTTTCATATTTTTTGAAGGGCTCAGGCACATTGTCAAATGCATCTAATATGTCTGCAACAAATACGAATTTTGCTTCTTTGCCCATTTTTTTGAGGGATTTGTATATTGCATCTGCAAACATGAATTCGCATAATGTGCCTGGGTGGAGCGGGCCGCTTGTAGTTATTCCGCTCATCACTGTGTAAGGGGCTTCTTTTTCGTCGATTACCTGCTTGGCAATAATTTCGCTCCAGTGCATGTTCTTTTTTTCAGAAGGATTTTTTTCCATTTGTAAATTCACCTTTTCAAATAGGATTGAGGGATTACTCTGGAGGAATATATTAAGTTTATGGTAGAATTGAGGCATGTAGTTAAACCCTTTAATAAATGCTTTAGCTAATCAATTGCATTATGAACTGGCATTATCTTCTAATTTTTGGATTGCTCTGCTGCATCTTAAGTGGATGCGCATTAATGAAAAGGGCTTCTGAAAACTGCCCCGAATCGCATATCTATTATGCAGGTTCATGCTGCATGGATAAAAATAGAAATAATGTTTGTGATTCTTATGAAAAAAATTGTAAGGGCGAAGCCGGAGACTACTGTGTTGGGAATTTGCGCCATTTTGATGCAGAGTGCTTGAATGGAAATTGGAGCTATGCCCTTGAGCGATGTCAATATGAATGTAGGGGGGGAGTTTGTGTAGAAAATTCGACCCCCCATAAGAATAATCTGCCCCAAATCGGTAACGAAAGTGCTCCATTGGAATATTTTGAAGAAAAAACGCCAGAGCAGAATTATTCGTCCGAGGAAGAACCTCAAGGTCTGCCAGAAAAAGTTTGTACTGGAACTGGAGTGGATTATTGTTCAGAAGACACTTTGAAATATGGGGCAGTATGTGTGGAGGGCGTTTGGGAATATCGATCTAAAGAGTGCTTGTTCGGATGTGAAGGGGGAAAATGCAGTGCCCCAGGCTGTCCAGATTCATGCGAAGATGGAAATCCTTGTACTGAGGACTATTGTTCCGAAGATACTGATTATGTTTGCGAATACCGGAAGTTGGAAGGAGAACATGAAGGATGCGAAGGGAGCAATTCAGAAAAATGTGAATCCTACTCCTGTTATTCTGGAGAGTGTATTGCCACTCAACTGGAGGTATGTTGCGGCGATGGAAAATGTGAATCTGATGAAGATTACTTAAATTGTGAAAAGGATTGTGGGGGAGTTGAATGTGGAGAGGAATATGAAATCAAATGTGGGCACGGAGGGCCTTGTGATTCGGACGAAGATTGTGCCGCTCTTAATTGTGTAGGGGGAGTGTGTAAAAAGACTTCAGGAAAACCTCTGCAGTTTACAGATTTTGAGTTTTATGGGCCAGAAAGCCTTGACAATTTAGAAATTTATATTACTTGGCATGAGCGGCCAGAAGAAAATGTAGGAATTTATGCCGCATTCACGTTCCACTTCGAAGCGGGGCAAGGAGGGTACATGGGAATCCAGCGGGACGGATCTCTGGAAAAAGACAGAGTGCTCTTCTCTATTTGGAGTATTAACGATGACGAGGAAAGTTCAGAATGCGTGTCTACGGAGATTCCAGAGGAAGACCTGATTAATTGCGGTAAACTAATGCATGCGCAATCCGGGGAAGGAAATTTCGGGCAGGCACTCGGCCAATATGCCTGGGTCCCAGGAAGAGAATATCGCCTAAAAATAGAACGAGATGGAAGAGACGAAGGCGGTGATTTCTGGAGAGGGACGATTACTGACATGGTAAGTGAAGACAAATTAGAAATAGGCACCATCCATTTAGATGATTCGAATGGTTACGAAGGCTATGGGAACCTTACAAGGTTTAGCGGCGTTTTCTTGGAGTATTATTATGGGCATTCTGGATATTGCGACGAGAACAATGTTTATTCTAAGGTGGAGTGGCGAGGACCATATACAGATGAAAATCTAGCGGATAGGGCTTATATCTACTATCCAATGGAATGTATGTATGCGAAACGATATAGCCCTCAGAAGGGAATAATTATTCACGAGGGAGGTGGCCCAATTGCCTGGGAAAATGAGGGCACTGAATTTTGGAATTAAGAAAAATAAGAAAAGAAAAAAAAGTTTAGATGAATTACTCCTCGTATTCTTCACCCTCTGCTTCGCCCTCCTCTTCGCCGCCACTGAGATGGTTGTTTCCATGCCATCCTGCAATGCCTCCAAGGGCAAGCAGGGCAACGGCGCCAAGCAGCATAATGAGCAAGTCCCCTTCAAGAAGGTTGCCTTCCTTTGGCTCTTCTTTTGGAACCTGGGCATCCATCTGTGCCTTGTATTTTTCTGCAAAGCTGTCAATTAACGGAGCACAGATTTCTGAGAGGTTGGTGTCCTCTTCTGCTTCAGGCTCCTCCTCTTCTGGAATATCAATGCATGAATTGGAAATACACTCTTGCCCTTCTGCACAATCAGCATCCTCATTGCACTTCTCAGGCAGGGGAAGGCACATCATGTCTTCGCAGTATTCCCAGGGGTTGCAGTCTCTTTCCCGCTCACAGTAGCCAGGAGCGAGAACACATCTCCATGAATCAGGATCACACACCTCATAAGATTCACAGTCTGAGTCATCTGCACAGCGGTCCGGGCCAAGCACACACTCATGTGAGGAACACATTTCCCAGGGGTCGCAGTCACTTGCATCGTTGCAGTAGCCTGTGTACATCACGCACTCGTGGTCTGAGTTGCAGTATTCCCCATCATCACA
>DAOUYQ010000020.1 GCA_030666035.1 Microcaldota archaeon | reverse complement strand
GTAGCCTGTGTACATCACGCACTCGTGGTCTGAGTTGCAGTATTCCCCATCATCACAATCATCATCATCGCTGCATTCTCCGGATTCGCACTCGTGGTTTGAGTTGCAGAACTCATCGCCATCACAATCCCCGTCATCTTTGCACTTGTCCGGGTCATCCTCGCAGTTCCCGCCATTGCACTCTTCCCAGTCTTCGCAGTCGGAATCGGAGTCGCACTCGTCGTCATCCCCGCCGCCGCCTGAAACACACTGGTAATTTGAATTGCAGTACTGGCCGCCGGGGCAGTCGGAATTTGATGTACATTCTGCGGAAATACATACATGAGTATCATCATCGCAGTGCTCACCAGCTTCGCAGTCAGAGTCTCCATCGCACATTCCGCTGCCGGGCTCGCACTCGTAGTCTGAGTTGCATTCCTCCCAGAATTCACAATTTGAATCGTAAATGCACTCAGCTGAGATGCAGACGTGGGTGTCAGAATCACAGTATTCATCAGAGTCGCAGTCTGAGTCTCCGTCGCACATTCCGCTGCCGGGCTCGCAGTCCCCGCCATTGCACTCTTCCCAGAACTCACAGTCTGAGTCGTAATCGCATGCAAATGCTGAAGAAAAAATAAATAAAAGGCCAAGGATTACCAGGCCTACATTCTTGAAGGAATTCATAGTGTATCACATCCCCTGCGCACGGTCTCTTCCATCAGGTTGCCATCAACATCGACATCTGTGGCCGCGTTGGTGGGCTGGCGGTCTCCGTACACGACCATCGTCACTGAGTAATCGTCTACTGCAAGGACTTTCACTGTGAGGCCTCCGAATTGGGTGGTGGTTCCTGCAGGCAGCCACTCATCGTTCGGAGTTCCGCCGTCCTTCACAAGCCTCATCAGGCCTTCACCTGCACTCTCAATTGAATCAAGCCTGCTGAGCTCATAGGTTGAGCCCTTGTAGCTGAATGTGGTTGAGGAAGACACATCACTCAGTGTTCCATTGAACAGTTGAGTTACTCCCAGGATTGTGTGGGTTCCTTCAGAGGTTTCCAGCTTGGGAATGCCCCATACCTGGTCCCCTACCTCGAGTTCCATGCCGTGCATGTCTGTCCTGCCATCAGGGCCTGCATCCATGGAGTCAGACCACTCAGGAATGCCTGTGCCTTCCATTTGGATCCTCACCTCGAAAAGCGTGCCGATTGCCGGCCAGAATGCTGCGGTTTCAGGGTCAACAAGGACATCGTAATGGTATATGTCTCCGCTTATGGGATCGGTGGCCTCAACATCGTCTTCGACCTGCACGGTTGCTGCTCCTGGTTCTACACAGACATCTGTGTCAGTGTCCGTATCCGTATCTGTATCTGTGTCTACATCTGTATCGGTGTCTGTGTCTACATCTGTATCAGTATCGGTGTCTGTGTCAGTATCTGTGCTTCCATCCATGCCTGCATCCAAATCAGTGTCGGTATCGGTGTCAGTGTCTACATCTGTGTCCGTGTCAGTATCTGTATCGGTGTCAGTGTCTACATCTGTGTCCGTATCCGTATCTGTGTCCGTGTCAGTATCTGTATCAGTGTCAGTGTCGGTATCCGTGTCTGTGTCAGTGTCTGTGTCAGTGTCCGTATCAATGTCTGTGTCTGTGCTTCCATCCGGGCCTGCATCCAAATTAGTGTCTGTATCCGTGTCAGTGTCGGTATCCGTATCTATATCCGTGTCAATATCTGTATCAGTATCGGCATCTGCATTGGTACCTGGGCCCTCATCAGTGCTCAGGGGCGGGAGCGTTTCGGTGGATGTATCCATCCCTGCATCTGCTCCGGATTTCTTTCCATCGCCAGAACAGCCAATTGTTCCAAATGCAGCCAGGGAAGCAAAAACGTATAGTGATGTGGTTGCTACGGACAGGGCGATTCTCTGCTTCGCGCCGTTGAGCGCATCTGCCATACTAGACATCCATCCTTCCTTTCTCGGCTTATTGAACGGGTCATGTGCATTCATGCGCTCTTTCATTTCCCGCATATCAGCGTGGATTCCCGGGAACTTTTCCTCAAGCGCAGCCCTGCCAAGCGCATCGAAAACCAGGTTGCCCTTTTGCTCGAACCCCAATCCCATTGAGTTGGATGCGTTATACTGGCCCACAATATTTTGGACTCTGCGCGCTTCCAAAGGGCTCTTCTCCAAAAGCCTAGGCATGCCAAATAGGCACCTGCCCAGTCCAATGAGCTCTTTATCCACCTTAACCGGCTTAACCTGTTTACCCTGCGTAATTTCCATACCTTTAAGTTCTCTAATTATCGCCATTACATCACCATTAAACCAAAAACAGTAGTAATTTATGGGGGGCAAGATTTATAAAGATTTGTTATGTTTGTAGGGGCGAAGTGGACACACACAAAACTACAAAAACACTTATCAAAAAGAGTGCAATAATATAATAAGAAATAAAAGAAAAAAAGAAAATTAGATGATAATATCTGTGGAGAAATCATCATCAGACATGTCTATGTCCAGCTCGGGAACAGATAGGTCTTCCTCAGTTATCCCAAGTTCACTCATCGAGAGCTGGGAAACTGCCTTGGTTGCTATAATAGAAGGGCTCTTGGAAGAAGGGCTTGGAGTTCCAAGTTCCTTATCCACTGAGGAGCAGCCAAAGAGGGCAAAGGAGAGAATTGCCAGCCCAAGCAGTGCAATTTCAGCCCGCATTACTCAACACCTATTTTGTCAAGAAGGTCGCGAAGCTCAAGGGCAGCCGTATTTATAGTCCTTCTTGCCTGCGCTGCTTCAGATACTCCATATTCCTCGTCTTCTCCGATTTCCAGTGCGCTCTTTAGCGTTTCCCTTATCCCCTCTATTTCTGAGGAATATTCTCCTTCAGTGCGCTCATCTACGCGGTCCAGGATGAGGTTGAAGCGCTCCACATGGAATTCTGCCCAAAGATAAAATTCCCTGGACCAGATTTCCCTTCTTAATTCTGCCAGGTCATCTGCTTCCGTATCTTCATCCAGGTTCCTGAGGGAATCAGCAAGCTCTTCTCCTTCTGCAAGGATTGATTCAAGGCCGGAAACATCATAATCGTTTTCTTCCATTCTTTCTGCTGTTTCGTGGCCCTTCTCAAGCCATCCTTCAAAGGATTCAAGCTCTGCAACTATCCTCTCCCTGAGGCTTGTGGCCGAGCATTCCCTAAAGTGTTCTGCAGCCACATCGTGCTTTTCATACATCTCGCTAATTAATGCGGTTCTTTCTGCAGAATCATTCACTTCATCCAGGGCTTCCCGGTGTGCATCCCTTGCTTTATTAAGCGCATTTACGAAAATCTCACGGGTGTCAGTTATCTCCTCGTTGATGGATTCCCAGTCCCCGTTTTCTACATATTCTCCAAGTGCGCTCATTTCATCTTCAAGCTCTTCCCGCTCAGTATCGAAGTTTGCATCAGGATTAAAATATTCTGCATTATCCATTACTTCGTTTAGGAAAGCGGCCCTGCACTCAAGCTGCCCATACCTTGCCTCAAGCATGTTCTGCCTTACATCTTCTCCAGCACCAGCGCCCACGGCCATTACCATGCCCATGAGCACAAGCGCCCAAATCAATTGCTTCATTTCAAATCACCTGCATGGACCTCAGTTCAGCTATTTAAATAGAAACTTTCGCGAAAGTTTTTATGAAAGTTTTCACCGGCGTGGGAAAAAAGTGCATAGTCAAATAAAGAGGCAGCAAAAAATTTATGAACGTTCTTATCCAAGTAGGTGCATGAGGCATTTTCTTGCCGTCCTGCTGCTGGTTTGCTGCATTGGTGCTACAATTGTGGAAGGGGAAGTGTACAGCGCAGACAGTTTATTTCCTATTTCCGGAGTTGTTTTGAAAGCGGCCGGGCCAACAAGCTTGCAGATGCTTTTGGATGAAGGAAACTATTCAATGGGATTGCCTCCGGGGGAATATGAAATAAGTGCATATTATTATGATGGGGATTCGCTAAAATATTATTTTAAGGAAACTGTTTTTGTAAGTGGGGAAAAAATGCAATATGATCTGATTCTGTTTCCCCCTGGTGAATTTGAAGAAATTGTTCCGTTTGTAACCTATGAGGTTGAAGAAATTCCGCAGGGGCAGGTTATAGATGATTCTGCCCTGCAGATAATTGCGGGAACAATAATTTTGCTTTTCTTCCTTTTTGGGTTCGTACTATACTATTTCATATTCAATAAAAAAACAGATGAAGCAGTTGCAGGAATGAAAGGATTAAGCAGGCCTGCTGAGCCCCGCGGAGAACTGGATGATGAAGAAAAAGGAGTCCTGAAAATATTAAAAACAAGCGAAGGAATGAGCACCCAAAAGGAACTGCGGGGAATAATGAAGTGCACGGATACAAAAATGAGCCTGCTTGTCTCATCCCTTGAGGCAAGGGGGTTAGTAAAAAGAATAAAAAAGGGAAGGGAGAATATTGTAAAGCTCATATAAAAATAAGAGGCGAAAAACATGATTACTTTCGAGGAAATTGAATTGAGGGGACCCGAGCTCCGGGACGTAAAAACTTTGCACCAGAATATAACTGAGGCAGAAATGAACCCACTGCTTGCAAATGCATACTATCCGCTTTCCACACTGGGGATAGAAGAATTCCTAAGCAGAAAGGCAAATGATGCACGGGAGAGAAGGGGGTACCTGTTTTCAATTTATGTAGAGGGGGAAGGGCCGCTGGGGCTCCTGGAGCTTGGAAACATCGACTGGAAGGCACGGCACTTGGAACTAAGCATGTGGGTGAGCAAAGGGTTCAGGGGGCGTGGATATGAAAAAAAGGCTGCGCTTGCAGCCCTGCATTTTGCATTCAAGGAACTTGGCATGCACAAGGTTTGTGCAAAATGCCTGGAAACTGATTCAGTGTTCTGCCACTTTTATGAGCAGGTGCTGGCATTTGCACAGGAAGGGAAACTGCGCGAGCAAAATTTCCATGGGGGGAAGTATGTTGGAACGCTCCTCTTTGGGATGCTGGATAAAGAATATGCTACAATGTTTGGGCAGAACAAGGTTGCAATCAACGCACAAAAAAGTACAAGAAAACTTGTGCACATGGAATTTAAAGAGGGCAGCACTAAACCGGAGTACTAAAAGAGAGAAAAGTGAAGCTCCCACTTCAGCAGCATCGTGAACTTCGTTCAATTTCTTGAGAAGCTGGCAAAGCATTAGACTTAGGGAACCTTTAGTTCCCTTTTGCAGAGGGCAGATATGTTAGTGTGCGGAGCACATTAACATACCTTTGTTGATTACCCTCTGCAGAATAATATCCATAATCGGGGGGAATCAGGAGGACCCTCAAACTGAAGGGGGGTGTCCCCCCTGCGGTTCGGAATGATTATTTTCCTTTAGGCTTTGCTTTTGGTTTTTTCTTTTTCTGTGGGCGGGTTTTTTCCGCTTCTTCCTGGTGCCCTTTGTGGGTTACGAAATAGAGTATTATTCCGGCAAGAATGACGGCTATCGCCCCTGTGGCAAACAGGATTGTGTCATCTTCAAGCACTTCGGCATTGATTTCCTGCGCTGGCTGCATATTCCAGGCTGAAATCTTTTTGCATTCGTGGGCATCGCTGCATTGCTCATTTTCCGCACAATCTGAATCAATAGAGCACCTGCCTTCCTGCAGCACACATGCATGTTCTATGCAACTCTCCCATTCGTGGCAGTCTCCGGCATCTGCACACATTCCACTATCCAACAGGCAGGTGTGCCCAGCGAGATCACAGGTTTCATAGGATTCACAATCAGAATCATCATCGCACCTGCCTTCCCTGAGTACACATCGATACTCACCAGAACAATATTCCCAGTCTTCGCATTGGGAATCCACTGTGCATTCCTCCCCTTCCCCTTCTTTTGCACCGGTTTCAACGCATTTGTGGCTTGTGCATTCCTCCCCCAACTCACAGTCTGAAGAGTCGTGGCAGGCACCCTCATTAAGCCAGCACTCATTATGCGTAATCTTCATTGCGCAGTATTCCCAATCCTCGCAGTCCGCATCAGAGTAGCATTGGGAAGCGCATCTACGGCTATTCTTATTGCAGTATTGGCCTGTTTCGCAATCATAATTCCTTTCGCACCTTCCTTCATCCAACTGGCATTCATTGTGTGTTGGGAGGAAAGCGCAGTGTTCCCACTCATTGCAGTCCACATCGCTAAAGCATTGGGGGGCGCAGCTATGGTATTCCGCACAATACTCTCCGCTTTTGCAATCTGAATCACGGTTGCACCTGCCTTCTTTGAGCAGGCATTCATTATTCGGAATGCGGTCGGCGCAGTATTCCCAATATTCGCAATTCTCATCTGTTGCGCAGGGAAGCACACACTTGTGGCTCTCTGAATTGCAGAAAAATCCCCCTCCGCACCCATCATTGTTTTCACAGTAATCCGCTGCAACCATGCAATGGCCGAATTCACACTCTTCCCAGAATTGGCAGTCCACGTTGGACTCGCATTCATTTCCTGCAGCCATGCACTCTCCCCGTATGCACTGCTCACCAAAATGGCAGTCCCAATTATCTGTGCAGGCTGCAGATGCAAAACCCAGGCCTCCGAAGGCCAAAAGAAAAACAAGGAATATTTTTGCGTTCATACGCTGGGAGTGGAAGGCGAGGTTTAAATATTTTTTGAAAGTTCCAAAAAATAGGAATAGGAATAAAAATTGTGGGAAGGATGGAATAAGGAAAGGTGTAACCGATGGATGGGGGAAATTTGAAGAAGATCGACGATGCGATTTATGAAATTGAAAAGGAAGGGGCGATGAAATCGTCTGCACTTGTTTTTGGACTTCCGGGAATTGTGGAGCAGATGAAGCGGGACCGGACCTTCTGGCAGCTAAAGAATGTTGCAGCATTGGAAGGGATAGTTAAGCATGCAATGGTGATGCCGGATGGGCATGAGGGATACGGGTTCCCGATTGGGGGGGTTGCTGCATTTGATGCAAAAACAGGGATTGTTTCCCCAGGTGGTGTCGGTTTTGATATTAATTGCTTGAGTGAGGGTGCTGAGATTTTAACAGAATATGGATATACTAAACCAATAAAGCTGTTTGAGCCTGATTCTAAAAGAATAAACAAAAATTCGAAGTATTCGCTAAAAACAGCCGGAACTGCCCCCTTGCTCTCTCTGGACAATAAAGATAAATGCCTTGCTTCCAAGAGGGCATCATTTTTCATGAAAAGAAAATACTGTGGAAAAATGCTGGAGATTAGAACCAGGTTGGGGCATGTTGTTCAGATTACGAAGGAACATCCCATTCTGGGCAAAAATGGAATGGTAGAATCAGGAAAACTGGTTGTGGGAGATGAGATTGCCATATGCCCTTTCAGGGGAATTGCATTTGAAAAAATCTCCAGCAAACGAACCTTGGTAAGGGAAGACAAGTTTACAACCCAGGAAAGGGCAAAGTTGAAAAAAGAGAATCTTCTCCCCTTTAAGCTTTCTAATGAAAAAATCCCGCTTTTTGCAAAATTATTTGGATATCTTCTTGGAGACGGGAGCATATATATCTCAGGAAAAAAGGGCTATGTTCATGCTTTTGGCCCCAAAGAAGATTTGGAGGCAATTGGGCAGGATTTTAAAAAACTTGGATTTTCAGCAAGAATTTACTCAAGAAAAAGAGACCATAAAATACCCACGAAATATGGGGTAGTTGAATTTAGGGCAACGAATTATGAATTGCATGTTTCTTCAAAAGCATTGGCCAAATTATTTTTTGCACTTGGATACCCCCAGGGAAATAAAACCATGACCCCGTTTCTTGTGCCTAATTGGATAATGGAGGGGCCCCTCTGGATTAAAAGGTTATTTCTTTCAGGCTTATTTGGTGCTGAGCTGTCGTCTCCCCGCACCCATACCAAAACAGGGTTTGATTGCCCAACATTATCCTTAAACAAGAATAGCATATTAATGGAAAATGCAAAAGAATTTTGTAACCAAATAACCGAATTGCTAAAAGAATTTGATATTGGCACATACAATTTGTTAATAAGGCGGGATTATGTAAACAAACATGGCCCAACTCATCGATTTAGAATACAGATATCTTCAGAAGAAAAGAATTTATTAAGACTATGGGAAAAAATAGGCTATTGTTACAACAAAAAGAGGGGGGGATTGTCCCAGATAGCGATTTGTTACATCAGGAAGAAAAAATTACTTACAAAGAAACGGAAAAATATTGCGCTCAGAATAAAGAAGTTGAAGAAAGGGGGGCTTAAACTAACTGAAGTGCAGAAATTGCTCAGCTCAAAAGAAACCAACAAACGGTTTATTCAAAGGCATTATTATGAAAAAGCAGGCCACAGGATAACCCTTGATTTTCCTTCATTTGGCGAATTTGTTAAAATAAAAGGCAGGGACTTGAAAAAATATGGTGTTTTGTTTGATTCGATACAATCAATACGGAAAAAGCAATACAAAGGATTTGTTTATGACTTAACTGTGCCCATAACGCATAATTTTATAGCTAACGGAGTAGTCGTGTCCAATTGCGGGGTGCGCTTAGTTACTACCCCTCTTTCTGCAAAAGAAGTTAAGCCTAAAATCAGGGAAATCTGCGATAAATTATTTGAAAATGTGCCTTCAGGAGTTGGGAGCAAAAGCCAGAAATTAAGGGTTAGTGTTGGGGAGCTTGGGGAAGTTACTGCCCAAGGAATTGAATGGGCAATAGAAAGGGGCTATGGAAGAAAAGAAGATGAAGAGCGCACAGAGGAATATGGGAAAATTGCCGGTGCAGATTATTCTGCAGTAAGTGAGCTTGCAAAAAAACGGGGAACCAAGCAGATTGGGACTTTAGGTGCAGGAAACCACTTCATGGAAGTGCAGGAAGTGGAAAAAATTATGCTGCCTGAAGTTGCAAAAAAATTCGGGCTTTGGAAGGGGCAGGCAGTTCTAATGATTCATACGGGCTCACGCGGTTTTGGGCACCAGGTCTGCTCAGACCATTTAAAATCAGTGATGAGGAAGGCACGGGAATTAAAGCTTCCTATGCCTGACCCGCAATTAGCTTATCTTCCGCTACAAACAAGGGAAGCGCAGGCGTATTTGGGCGCAATGAGGTGCGCAGTAAATTATGCTTTTGTAAACCGGCAGGTGATTATGCACTGGGCACGTGAAACATTTAATGG
>DAOUYQ010000033.1 GCA_030666035.1 Microcaldota archaeon | reverse complement strand
CGAGCTGCATTATTCATAATTACCACACACTATTTTCTGGGCGTAAGTGGTATATTTAACTAATGTTTAAATAAAGGCAGGGAAATGGACAAAAGGTATTAAAAATTAACAGTTTGTTAAATATATAACAAAAACAAGGTGTTGGCATGGTAACAATTGCAAGAGTTGTGGAAAAAATCGTGATGGAAAATCCTTCCCTGGAAATAGCCCTTTCCAAGGATTTAATCAGTTATTCGAAACTGGCGAGATACCTAAAAGAAGAAGTGAAAAAGGAACTTAGGAAAGATGTAAAGGATTCTGCGATAATTGTAGCTATAAAGCGGCTGCAGGAGAAGGCAGCAAAAACATATGAAAAGCCTGGGGAGTTCTCTGCAAGAAGCCTCACTACTTATTCCAACCTTATGGAGGTGGCTGTTATCACATCTTCAGGGCTTCCGCAGAAAATTCAGAGGATATATAGCTTTCCTGAATTGGGCGAAGGTGCAATACTCAATATAAGTGAGGGAATCAACCAGACTGTTTTTGTGTTTTCTGAAAATCTGGAGAAGAAGGTATGTGGGGGGCTGGAGGGCGAAAAGATGCTTGTTAAGAAGAAGGGAATTTCGCAGATTTCAATTTCCTTTGGAAAACAGATGTTTGAAACGCCCGGGTTCCTTGTGTATGTGCTAAAAGAGCTTTCCTGGAATGGGATAAATGTTATTGAGGTTGTTTCCACATATACGGAATTGAACATTATGGTGGAGAGCAAGGTTCTTACAAAAGCATATAAAATACTGGAAGGTTTGCTCTTCAATTAAGGCGCATCATATCTGCAACTGCATCTACATCAGAGAAAGTGAAGCCTAGGCTGTATCTGTGCCCGGTTGCATATGCCTCTTCAAACTGGGAGGTATTTGAAGTGTTTATCACCCCATCCGGATAGAAATAATGCCCGTGCATTTCATTTGTGTGGGGGGCAACGAGAACTGCTTTTTTAGGGAAATTTCCTTTCCTCCTTACTGCAGTGTGCAATTCGCGCTCCCGTTCAACCATCTGCCTCATGCGCATATGGGCACTACTCAATTGAACTTTAAAAAGGTATAGTTTTTAACCATAAATAAACACAATACCAATAATTATAAATCTCCTAACCCTATTTACAGATTCATGAAAGAAGCAATGCTTTACAATAAGGAGGAAAACGGGGATGTGCAGTGCTATTTGTGCAGGAGGATGTGCAAAATCAAGCCAGGGGAAACCGGCTACTGCCATGTGCGCAAGAATATTGATGGGACGCTTTACTCGTTGCCTTATGGAAAGGCGGTTGCAGTGAATGTGGACCCAATTGAGAAGAAGCCATTTTATCACTTTATGCCTGGGAGGAATTGTTTTTCGTTTTCGACTGTGGGGTGCAATTATAGGTGCTTAAACTGCTTTCCGCCCGGAACGATTGTGCTCAATGATTTTGCGCCTAAACCAATTGAGCAGGTATTTGAAGAATCAGAAAAAACAGATAACGGAGAAATTAGATTGCCTAAAAATAAGAAAACTGTCTCTGCTAATGGAGAAAAAGAGAACTTGAATAAATCATTTGAACATGAATATCGGGGGAAATTAGTGGGCATTAAACCATATTATACTCCCCCTCTGGAATGCACTCCAAATCATCCTTTTTTTGTGTGGAATGGGGAGAAGATAGTGCAGAAGGAAGCAGGGGAACTCGGAAAAGGAGATTATCTGGTAGTTCCAAAAATAAAAAGTAAGAATAAAAGGATACTGTATATCCCAATAGAACAAATTCTAGGGGGGAAAGGCGGAGTAATACAAAAGAGTCGAAAAACCGATGAACAGACGCTTAGGAAAATAATGCGCATGAAGGAGAGGGGTTGCAGTTCCAGGGAGATTGGAAAGCGTTTTGGAATGCATCCAGTATATCTTAGAAAACTTATTGGGGAAATAAAGGCACACGGAATCAATAAGGAAACATTTCTATACTCAAACACTTTAGTAAAAAGAAATGGCGGAATAAAATTCAGGAGCGAAAATAAAGGGATTCCAACTACTCTTCCCCTGGATGAGGAATTGGCCGAATTGTTGGGATATTATGTAGCTGAAGGGACTACAGCCCGGAATACTAAGCGCCCCAATTCATTCCAGATAATATTTAGTTTTGGAAAGAGTGAGGGGAAACTCGCTAAAAGAACTAAGTACCTTGTTGAAAAGATATTCCGTTTGGATGCAAAAATCTCTACCGCCCGCACTACCACAGTAGTTACTCTTGGAAGCAGTTCTCTGGGAATACTGCTAAAAGAGTTGTGCGGAACCCGGGCAATAAAGAAAAAAATTCCAGAAATACTTTTTAAGTCTCCAAAAAAGGTGATTTTAGCATACTTGAAAGCATATATCGCAGGAGATGGAACGAATACTATACGATATATTGCTATGAACACCGTATCAAAAGAGTTAGCAATTGGAACTTACAGCTTACTTTTAATGATGGGGTGGCTTCCTGCATTCTATAAATGGGTGCCTCCAAAAACTAAGAAAATTGAGGGAAGAGAGGTAAACCAATCTCCTCTTTATTATGTAAAAATTCATAAAAAACTATTTGGAAAAGACTTGCTGGGAGAAAAAAATGTCCAAAAAAGGAAGGGATATGTAGGAATTAGGTTCAGGGATTGCGGGGATTTTTGGGCCATTCCAATACATAAGATATGGAAAAGAGAATATTCAGGGCCAGTATACAACATGGAAGTAGAAAATGAACATTCTTATTTAGCTAATTTTGTAGGCGTACATAACTGCCAGAACTGGGAAATTAGCCAGGCGTATCCTGGCATAATTGGGGAGGAATGGAGCCCGGAGCGGATTAATGAGTATTGTGCTGCAAATAAAATTCCGGGAATTGCATATACCTATACTGAACCTACTGTGTTTATGGAATATGCGCTGGATACTGCAAAGCTCGCGCACCAGCAGGATGTGTTCAACGTATTTGTAACCAATGGGTACATGAGCGATGCTGCAATTTCAGAGATGAAAGGAAGAATTGATGCATCCCGGATTGATTTGAAGGGGTTCAAGGACCATGTTTACAAAGATGTTTGCGGAGGCGTGGAATTAGAGGGCGTGCTTGCAACCATAAAGGGGCTCTACAAAATCGGGCACATTGAAATTATCAACCTGGTTATTCCTGGCTACAATGATGATGAGGATGATATCCGCGCTTTGTCCAACTGGGTAAAGGAACTGGACCCAAACATCCCTATGCATTTTATCGGGTTTTATCCTGCGAACAAGATGATGGATGTACCTGCAACCAAACTGGAGACTTTGCTTAAAGCGCGGGAGATTGCGCTGGATGAAGGGATTAAATTTGCATATACCGGAAACCGGATGAACTGGGAGACTGAGAGTACATATTGCCCAAAATGCGGGGAGCTTGTAATTAAGCGCCTTGGGTTTGAAGTTTTGGAAAATAAAATTGAAGGATATAATAAGTGCCCGTGCGGGGAAGAGATTTACATGGTAAACGAGATTGGGGAATACTGGAAAAGGAATGGGAAGCGGGATGGCTAGTTATTCCTGAATGCTTTCCCAGGGAAGTTCCATAATTGCGCCCATTGGGGCGTGCGGCGGAAGCAGGGCAGATATCCGTATGCTCCTGTTGTCTGAAGGAGAAATGGCACATAGAGGCGGCCCTACCCATTCAACGTTCCGGGAGAGAACAAAAATTGTTATGTCTGGCATGGGGGTTTCACCAGGTTCAAGATCAGTTCCTTTGTCCAGCACAGATAAATCAAATTTGTTTCCTGATGGAATCCACACCGGGCGCGCATCTTCCCCGGGAAGGTAAAGTGTTTCGTTTCCTTCATTGTAGAAGTTCCATGTTCCTGGTTCATAGAGCAAGGATATTCCCTTTGCCCGCTCCAATTCACGCGGAACCTGGAAAACACTTTTTTCCGTGCACCACGGACTTGGGCCCATAACTATTTCACTGCCAAATTCCCTTCCTCCCGAAGAGATAAGGAGGCCCCCGCTCCAGAATGGGCCAGGCAGGTTCCGGGCAAAATGCATTTCTTTTTTCTTTGCCCCTTCCAAGAGCATTTCCAGGCCAGGTGTTGGAATAAAAAGACCTTCTGGGCTGGAGCTTTCTTCCCTTTTTCCATAAACTTCTGCATTGGAGAGTGCATGGAGGAGCCTCACTCCCGTTCTTATAGAAATGAGTGTTCCCCCTAGTTCTTTTGCTTTCTCATGTGCAGAAAAGAACGGTTTTCTTCCAAAGGCTGGATTGTGCTCGTATGTTGCAAGTGTCCTGAGCCTTACTTTCCTTGTAGGGGACCTTGTTTCCCCCACAATCTGAAGCTTTATTGCAGTGCCCTTTTTCATATCGGTTCGCCGCCTTGGGGCATATTCTACGATAATCCTTATTAATCTGCCATAATATACTGTAGAATACTTGGTGGAATAAATGGGAAACGTGTTTAGGGAACTAGGGAACGGCGGGAGAATTTTCAAGAATGAGGGGGCATTTGCACCAGACTATATTCCACAGGAGATTATGGAGAGGGAAAAGGAGGTTAAGGAACTTGCGTTTGCGCTCAGGCCGATTTCTGAGAAGCGGAGGCCGCAGAGCATTGTGGTTTATGGGGCACCGGGAACCGGGAAAACGTGCACGGTAAAGCATGTGCTCAGGGAACTCTCGGATTATACTTCCAGGTGTTTTATTGTTTATTTGAATTGCTGGAACTATCCGAGCAGGTTTTCTATTTTAAGCAAGATTGCCGAGAAGGTTGGAATATTTGTTCCGAGGCGCGGAGTTGCAGTTGATGAAGTTTGGGCAGAGCTTGTGGGGGTGCTGAAGCAGACTGAAAAGGTGCCTGTGATTGTGCTTGATGAAGCTGATGTGGTTGCTGGGGATGAACAGGGCATATTTTATGACCTGATTAGGATAAAGGAAAATGAGGGAATTGATGTTGAAGTTATTGCAATTACCAATAGGGGGGAAATGCTCGCGCAGCTGGATACGCGGATCCGCAGTTCTCTCCTCCAGTCTTTTATGGAATTTAAGCGTTATACTCCTGCGGAATTGAAGGAGATTGTAAGGGGGCGGGCTAAACTTGGCTTGTTCCCGGGAGCATACAGTGAGGAAGTGATTGGTGTGTGCTCAGGGTTTGGGGCAAAAAATGGGGGGGATGCAAGAATTGCGCTTAATCTGCTTTGGCTTGCAGGGCGCAATGCGGAGAAAGAGGGGAGAAACGAGATTATCGTGGATGATGTTGAGACCGTGAAGGGGGGCGTGCTAAAGAGCCTGAAAAAGGAGAAAATTGAGAGCTTGGGGGAGCTGGACAGGAAAATTATCAAAATTATTCAGGAAGGAGGAGAGGGATTGAAAAGCGGGGAGATTTATGGGGAGATTGGAAAAAATGAGCGTACTGTGCGGCTGCACCTGGGGAAGCTGGAGAGCATGGGCCTGATTGAATCTGTGTTCTCTGGCAAGGGTGGGGGAAGGACCAGGGTTTTCAAAATAAGAAGGTGAGTTGCATAGATTGTTGTAAAAAGGGGAAAATGAAGGGTTTATAAAGCTTTTTGCACATAATAAGTGCAGAGAACGGGAAGGTTTGTTTTAAAACCTTCTCTTGCAAAAAGAGAACCATGGGTTCGGAAATAAGAGTAGGAGACATAATGAAACAAGATGTTATTTCCATTGAAGAAGGCTCACCCGTAAGCGAAGTTGCAAAACTTATGAAGATTCACGACATTGGGTCAATAGTAATAGCAAAGAACAAGAAAGCAGAAGGAATAATTACTGAGAAAGATATAATCCACCAAGTCGTGGCACTAGGGGAAGATTCTTCAAAAATTACTGCAGGAAAAATAATGAGCACCCCGCTCAAGGTGGTCCGTCCGGAAACAACTCTGGAGGAAGCTGCCAAGATGATGCGGCAATACAGCCTGAAAAGGTTTCCTGTGGTCAATGAAAATAATGAACTGGTGGGAATGATCAGCGAGGGAGACATAATGGGTGTATTCCCTTCGATTGTAGACCTGCTGGAAGAGCGTGCCAAAGCTGGCCGCTAAAAATGACACTCACGCTGTGCATAGGATGGCCGCGGTAGCTTCATGCCATGACCGTTGTGTCAACAGTGCACAGCTCACTTTCTTACTCTTATTCTGCAGAATCCATAGGAAAACAAGTGTAAATCATGAAAATACAGCTGAGGATAGTGCCAAATGCAAAAGCGTTCAGGCTAGAGCCAACAACCGATGGATTTAGGGTATACGTGAAGGAGAAGGCTGAAGGCAACAAGGCAAACATTGCGCTCCTAAAAGGGCTGAAGAAGCTTCTCAAGAAGGAAGTGAGGCTTGTTTCGGGGGCAAAAGCAAGGAACAAGGTGCTTGAGATTGAAGGGACCGAGAAAGAGGTGCTTGACGCACTCAGAGCTGCAGGCGCAGGAAAAGGAGCTTAAGAAAATTATGGAAAAACTGGAGAGTTCGGTGGTGCTAATAGAAGGAAAAAAGGACCAGCAGGCACTGGAGCCTTACATGAAAAACGGCGTTGTGCTCCAGATTTCCAGCGGAAGGCTCCGCAAAGCGTGTGAGAGTGCAGGCAGAATGGGTGTGTGTGAAGCAGTTGTGCTCACCGACAGGGACAAAACAGGTGAAGAGCTGGCGAAGATGGCAAAGGGGGAACTGGAAAGCTGCGGAATACGCGCAGACTTAGAAACACGGAAAAAACTCATGGCAATACTCAGGCTTACATTTGTAGAGAACTTTGGGAAGAAGTATCTGGAAAAAATAAAAGAGATTGAAGAAGATTGAAAAGATGGAAACAGAAAAATAGAAAATAGAACAAAAAAACAAAATGAAACTGAAAAGAAAAAACAAAAAAACAAAAAAAACTGAAAACAAAAACGAAACGAAAAACGAAAATAAAATTGAAAACAAAAACAAAATAAAAACAAAACAAAAACGAAACAAAAAACAAAACAAAAAGGAAACAAAAAACAAAACAAAAAGGAAACAAAAAACAGAACTAAAAACGAAAATAAAACGAAAAATATAAACAATGAAATAAAGGTGAAAAAATGGCAAAAACATATATAGATACAGTCAAATACCTCATTTATGCTGATGTAGATGTTGATGGAATAGTAGATAAACCTGATGTGGTCGGGGCAATTTTCGGCCAGACTGAAGGGCTCCTTGGAGAAGAACTTGACCTAAGGGACCTTCAGAAAAATGGGAGAATCGGGAGAATCGAGGTTGATTTGCACCCAGGCAGGGGGAAAACCAGGGGGGTGATCAAGGCCCCAAGTTCCCTGGATATGGTAGAAACCTGCATAATTGGTGCAGCAATTGAAACCGTAGAGAGGGTGGGTCCCTGTGAAGCCAAGATCAAAATCAGCAAGATTGAGGATACGCGAAGCATAAAGAGGGACAGGCTAATAGATCGCTCCAAAAAACTTTTGCGCAACCTTATCAATACTGAGCTTCCTGAAAGCCAGGAGATTTCTGATATGGTAAGGGAAGAAGTGAAAGCTGCTGAGATTACTACTTATGGGCGCGATAGGCTCCCATCAGGTCCGGGAATAGCCCGGGTTGAATCAGTAATCATGGTAGAGGGAAGGGCGGATGTAGTGAACCTGCTCAAAAAAGACCTCTCAAATGTAGTTGCGATTGGCGGGGCCAAGATTCCACCAACAATTGTGAGCATGAGCAAGGAGAAGGAATCAACCGCTTTCCTGGATGGAGACCGCGGAGGCGACATGATACTCCGTGAGCTTGTAAATGCAGGGGCAGACATTGATTTCCTTGCAAGGGCACCTACAGGAAAGGAAGTTGAAGAACTTACGCGGAAAGAAGTGATGAAATGCCTCAAGAACAAGATTCCATTTGAGGCAAAGGGCAAAGCACTGGCCCCGATACCTTCAGGGAGGAACACTGTGATGCCTTCAGCGGTTCCAGCAGAACAGCCACGAAGGGCTCCTGAGCCACGGGAAAAGAGGCGTGAATCCATTGTTGAGCGTGTAGGGCAGGAAGCTGCAAAGCTAACCACCGCAGTAAATGTACCCCGGGGTTCGCCTTCCATGCAAGAACCTGT
>DAOUYQ010000083.1 GCA_030666035.1 Microcaldota archaeon | reverse complement strand
GGAGAGGCTGTTGCGCCCGGTGGAGAAATGGAGCCGCTGCCTGAAGAGGAGGAAGCTGAAGTATCCCCTGAAAAGGAATTTGGCGTTTCCATGGAAGAAGAGCCTGTTGTGGAGGAAGCTGGGGAAGAAGCTGAGCCGCTGCCTGGGGAAAAGCCTGTTGTGGAGGAAACTGGAGGGGAAGAAGAAGGAATTATCCCGCTTGAGCTTGGAGGGGAAGCTGAGCCTGAAGAAGAGCCTGTTGTGGAGGAAACTGGAGAGGAAGAGATTCCTGGGGAAGAAGAGGACATTATTCCCCAGGAAGCTGAGCCTGGGGGGGGCGGGGAAGAGGAAGAAGATGAAGATATATTCCTCACCCCTGGAGAGAGGAAAATAAAGGCGGAATACGGGCAGGTAGGAATTGATGTTTACAACCTTATAGATGGGCAGCGCACAGCTGAAGAAATAATGAAGAGCACTGGGATTACTGAAACAAAACTTATAGAAATGCTGGACTTCATGGAAAAGAAGGGAATAATCAAGCTTGAGCATCCTGGAACCAAAAAGCCTGCTTCCAAGAAACCTGCGGCGCCTACAGTAAAGGAGGTTGGTTTTGCGCCCATGCTTGAGGAGCGCGCAATGCCTGCAAGCCCGCTTAAGGGCGAACTGGGCAAGCAATTTACACTGGATGTCCCATCCAAGGTCCGTGGGCACATGTTCAGGGGAATACAGATGAAAGCAAATGTAATGATTAAGTACAGGCAACTGGGGGCAAAAGCATATGAGCTTGTTAATGGGAGCAGGGATACGGTGGAAATTGCGCTCAAAAGCGGGCTTCCGCTATATAGAGTTTATAAGGTGATGGGATACCTGGAAAAGGAAGGGGCAGTTACACTCAAGCCAGCAAACCGTGATGAAATTAGGAGAAAATACGGAGAGGATGGTTATTCCGTATACAAAAAATATGGAAGGGAAGGGGTAATGCTCTATCAGCTGATTGGAAAGGATATGGATTTGCGCGAGATGGCAAAGCAAACTTCGGAAGATAAGGAATGCGTGGTGAAAATATTCCTGTTCATCCACAGGCTGCTGGGAATAGACTTGCCGATTGATGAGGATATTCTGCTTGAGAGGCTGGAGGAGCCCGAGTTCCCGCAAAAGTAATCATAGAATTCTGGAGAGCGAGATTTTTTCTATTTCCAGAGGAGTTGCTTTCTTTCTTAATTTTAGCGGGTTTTGCTTTAGCTGGAATAGTTTTTTTAGCTGGGGCTTTGTTTTTGCAAAAGAAATTAAGAGGATATCTTTTGGGGACTGGAAGGAATAGAGTTTGAGTGCGGATGAGATATCTGTCCTTGCGCTGAGCCAGAGCAGGAATTCCTTTTCCCTCTTTTTTGCGGTGTTTCTTTTTTCCCTGATTGCATCCTTTGTAAGCCTTTCTGCAAGGAGGAGTTCTTCTTCTGAGTTTATTTTATCCGGGCTGAGGAGGAGGGTGCCTGAGTTTTCTGCAAGCTTGAGGAGCTGGAGTTTGGTGAGTTTGGAGCTTCCCCGGATAAAAATCATAAATGAATTGAGAGGGGACAGGTATAAAAATATTACCTTTCTATAAAATGAATTCACTATTCATTTTTATAGGTGTATCAATGGACGAATATCACGAAGGCAGAAAAAAGAAAGTAAGTTCAGGAAGCGGGGGGAGGAGAGGCAGGTATAGGGACAAGAAGCTCGCGCACATGGGCGGAGTATTCTCTTCTACTAAAGTATCGGATGAGCCCAGGAGGGAAACACTAAGGAAAAGGGGCGGAAGCACGCGTGTGAAGCCGAAGCGCTCAGCATTTGTGAATGTAATTGTTGAGGGCAAAACCCAAAAAGTAAAAATTGAGGGAGTTATTGAGAGCCACAACCCGCACTACGCTAGGCAGAACATTATTACGAGGGGGGCTGTTTTGAATACTTCCCTTGGGAAAGTCCGTGTTACCAACCGTGTTGGGCAGGATGGGCTTGTAAATGGCGTTTTAGTGAAATAATTTTTTCTTTTCCTTTATTATTCTTATTGGACAAATTTGCAAAATCTCCAGCTTGCCTGGAGAGAAGAAACCGATAAAGGTTTCTCAGAATTTATCCGCTTTAGGAATATTGGGCTTGCCCAATAGAAGAAACCGCCAGGTTTCTCAGATTTTTTAGAAATTCCTAATCAATAAAAATCTTCTTCCGCAATTACACCCATAATAGGTGATTAAGATTACATCTTCAGAAAATAAAATTCCAAAAAATAAGAAAATTTTGATTACTTCTGCACTTCCATATGTGAATAATGTGCCGCACCTGGGAAACATTGTAGGCTGTGTGCTGAGTGCGGATGTGTTTGCAAGGTATTGCAGGTCCAGGGGACATGAAACTTTGTATATCTGCGGAACAGATGAGTATGGGACTGCGACTGAGATTAAGGCGCTGGAGGAGGGGGTAACTCCAAAAGAGATTTGCGAAAAATACCATAAGATCCATAAGGAAATTTATGAGTGGTTTGGGATTAATTTTGATTATTTTGGGCGCACTTTCACCCCGGCACATACCGAAATTACCCAGCAGATATTCCTTAAATTAAATGAGAATGGATATATTGCTGAGGGGGAAGTTGAGCAGCTCTATGATGAGTTGGCGGGAATGTTTCTTGCTGACCGGTATGTGGAGGGAACATGCCCATTTTGCGGGTATGTTGGTGCACGGGGAGACCAGTGTGATGGATGCGGAAAGGTGCTCAACCCGGATGAATTGATTAAGCCTAAAAGCAAAATTACCAAGACTGTGCCAATAAAGAAGAAAACCAGGCATTTGTTTATTGATTTGCCCAAAATTGAGCCTAAATTAAAGGAGTGGGTTGATGCTGCTTCGGTACAAGGGGACTGGGATGAGAATGCAGTTGCAATTACCAGGAGCTGGCTTGCAGAGGGCTTGAGGAAACGGGCAATTACGCGGGACCTGAAATGGGGGGTGCCCGTTCCGCTTGAAGGGTTTAGGGAGAAAGTGTTTTATGTTTGGTTTGAGGCGCCAATTGGATATCTCTCCATTACTGCAAATTATACCGGGGATTGGGAAAAATGGTGGAAGAACCCCCAAAAAGTTGCATTGTACCAGTTTATGGGAAAGGACAATGTGCCTTTTCATAGTGTGATGTTTCCATCTACCCTGATTGGGGCTGGAGGGGACTGGACCCTGCTCCATCACCTTAGCACAACCGAATTCCTGAATTATGAAGGTGGAAAGTTCTCCAAGTCCAGGAATGTGGGGGTGTTTGGCTCGGATGCAAAAAATTCCGGGATTCCTGCGGATGTGTGGAGATATTACTTATTGAAGAATAGGCCTGAGCAGGCGGATACTAATTTCTGCTGGGAAGATTTTAGGGAGAAGACTAATAATGAACTTATTGCGAACCTTGGGAATTTGGTGAATAGGGCTACAGTGTTTATACGGAATAATTTTGATGGGAAGGTTCCGGAAGCAAAACTAAATTTGGAAGATGAAAAATTCCTAAAAGAACAGCGAAAGAAAATCATGGAAGTAGGTGCTTCATTGGATGCTGTAAAGATTAAGGGGGGTTTGCAGCACATCCTGGAGTTTGGGAAAAATGCAAACCGGTATTTCCAGGATAATGCGCCATGGGAGCTTGCAAAAAGTGATTTGGGGCGCTGCGGCACTGTAATGCATGTGCTTGCAAACCAGCTAAAGGATTTGGCAATTATCTCTGAGCCATATCTTCCGCATGCTAGCAAATCCATTTTTGGGCAGCTTGGAATTGAACCGCTCAGGTGGGCAGATGCCGGGGAGCTTTCGCTGGAGGCCGGGCATTGCATGGGCAAGCCTGCAATCCTCTTTAGGAAACTTGAGGAAAAGCAGATGAAAGAGCTTAAGGAAAAATTCTCCGGGAAGGGGCCTGGGAAAGAGAAAATTTCTTTTGCGGATGTGGATTTGGAGGTTGGGGAGATTGTTTCAGTGAGGGAGCACCCGGATGCGGAGAAGCTGTATGTGGAGAAAGTGAAGATGGGAAACAAGGAGCTGCAGGTTGTTTCCGGGCTTGTTGGGCATATCTCTGCTGAGGACTTAAATGGAAAGAAAGTAATTATCGTGAAGAATCTGGCCCCTGCAAAATTAAGGGGGGTGGAGTCCCAGGGGATGCTTTTAGTTGCTGAGGATGATGAGGGGAACCTGGAGGTGCTTGAGCCAGAGGCGGAAGTTGGGGAAAAGGTTGTTGCTGAGGGGGTGGAGCGCAGGCCCAGGAAAGAAATTAGCTTTAAGGAATTTGGAAAAGTGAAATTTAGTGTTGAGGGAAATTCGGTATTTGCAGAAGGCATTCAGCTTTTAGCAGGGAAAAATTTCCTCAAAACCAAAAGAATTGGTGATGGAAAAGTTTCCTGAAGTTGGTGCTATATGAAACCCCTGCATGCAATCCTTCTATTTGCAATCGGCGCAATACTGATTGCATTTCTCTACCCTTATGAAATTTTGCTTACATTGGTTGTCGCAATTGGCTGCGTTGCTGTGCTTGCAATTGAGGGGTGGAAGAACCTTAAGCATTTTGTTGTTGCGGTTGTTGTGGGGGGAATCTGTGAAAACATTGCAGTTGCACTCGGGG
>DAOUYQ010000051.1 GCA_030666035.1 Microcaldota archaeon | reverse complement strand
TCGGCTTCAAGCTCTTTAAGCTCTGCTTTAAGAAACTCAGTTTCCTCCTCTTTTGAGGGAACAGCAGGCGCCCTTGGAGGCATGTATGATTCATAACCCCATCCAGGGCCCCATCCATAGCCTCTTCCGCAGGGCCCATATCCTCTCCCTCTTCCATAAGCTCCATAGCTCCCGCGTCTTCCGCAGGGTCCATAGCCTCTTCCGCTTAGAGGCCCATATCCATTTGGCCCACTTCTATCTCTTCCAGGCATAATGAATATATATTCACAAAACTATATAAAGCGATACCTTGGCAAAAATTTGTTCGCTTTAGGAATATT
This sequence comes from Microcaldota archaeon, assembly GCA_030666035.1. Classification (GTDB taxonomy): domain Archaea; phylum Micrarchaeota; class Micrarchaeia; order Anstonellales; family Bilamarchaeaceae; genus CAIKOA01. The sequence goes on along the minus strand of DAOUYQ010000051.1, from coordinate 5,890 downwards.
GGGCTTGCCCAATAGTCACAGTGTGTAGCTTTTGCTCTGCACATCTCAAGATAGTAAGGAACTACACACTGTGAGAAGTAATCGGAGATTACTCAGATTTTACAAATTCCTAATCAAAGAAAAAATAGAAAAACTTCCTGGGCAGGCAAAGGAAAGAATATTTATTGGCCAACTTAACTTTTCTTGCGAATATGGAGTGCAGCAAGGAGCCTGCCGCTCAGGCTACTTTCTTTCTTTGGAGGTTGATGTTTCCGTTTAAACCCTTTTTTCCCGGAATCAGCTGTATCGCCGGGGGCATGCATTTTTTTCTTCTCCAGGATTAGCTCCTGGAGGGCGGACACCCTTGACATGCTCTCCTTATGGGAGGAGAAGAGGAGGGCATTTTTTCTACGGGCACGGACAGAATAATAGAATACATCATCCTTGCTTATCACTTCCCTAAAAGCAAGGGATTCTGCGAGCCTGGAGAGGTTTTCTACATTCATCAGGAATCCGGTTATTGCAATTTCCTTTAGGGTTGCAAGATAGGGCGGCTCTTTTATTTTTAGGTAGGCTTTGAGCGGCCGCTCGGGGTTTTCGCCAATCAGAATCTGCTTAAGGGGGTGCTTGGCGCGCTGGAGTGTTTTCAATGCCTTTTGTGCATTCTCCCGAACTAGAGGGTCTGCATCGACCAGGAGGGGAATTGTATCCTGAATCAGGCCTTCATCAGTGTACCTAAGTTTTGAAAGTGTTTTGAGGGCAATTAATTTTTGGAGGGGAATCCGCTTATTAAGGGAAGAGCGCAAAAAATCCTTAAGCGGCTCCTCTTTATTTGCCCGTGAACTTACAATGGAATGTATTGCATCAGAACCTGCTTCTACAAGTGCATCCTGGCAATCAAACTTGATCCTGAGCCTGCTGCACAACTCGAGAATATCCTCGGCTGACTCATTCCTCGCCTCACCAGCAAGGGATGAGGCAACATCTCCAAATGTAGCAAGAAGAATCTTGAAATCCTCAATCTCTTCAATGTGGAGAGCCATTTGCTTTAGCGTTCCCAGGGTCAGGGATAGCTCGAGAAGATTGAGCTGGCTTATCTTGGTTTTGCCCCCAAAATACCTAAGCTGTTCTTTCCTTTCCTGACCGGTTGAGGCAGAAAGAATGTGCAGCTCATCTATAAGCACTTTTGAGATGGCCTGCTCGAGCAGCTTAGGGTCCTGAAGTAAGTGCATCGTATTAATTGTGCTGGAATGTGTTTAAATATTTAACGATGTGGAAGACATCCCGGAAAGCAATGGGTGGAAGCTCTTTTTTGGAATGTGTTAGGGAGCCTTGGGGCTTAATGCCCGGGGAGATGTGCCAATTTGGCTTTCATTTACCGGAGCAAAAGTTGTTCCACATCTGCAATTGTTCCGTTTCCGCATCCTGGATAATTTAGAAATATTTCTTTCCAATTTGGATTTTTCTTTGCAAATTGTTTTAAATCCGCCAGGGTTGGATCCAGAACATTCAGAGCTTGGGATAAAACTTCATAGGTTCCCCCGCCACCCTTGAGATGCGGAAGCAAATCAGCATTCCTCCATCGCAATTCCCGTTCTTTAAAGCAAATCTGCATTACATTATATTCTGTTGCCCCAATCTTTTTGGATATCTCTTCAAAAGTTGCCCCATTCTCCTTAAGCTCATGAATCCAGTTGCACCTTGCCCTTGTGCCGCTTGGGGGAATGTCCTCAAAAAGCGTGGCCAAGGCACCCTCATTCCTTAATTTGGGCTCCAGGATTCCGTTTTCTTCCGCGAACTCGATTATTTCGAAGAAAGGGTTGGGGCCCATATATCTTATCATTGTGCATTTTTTTCCCCAGTTTGGGTTTTCATCAATATATCTTTTGAGGTCTATGGGGGTGGGTGAATTAATTGTAGTGATTGTTCTCACTAACTTATAGGCCTTATCAGAAAGGATAAGAAGCGGATTCTGGCGCCTGGCTTTTATTCGCGCTATTATTCTTACAGCCTCATTTACCTCGTGTTCAGCGTAGCCAGCCCTGTGCAGCTCACATTTTTTTGCCCCGTAGTTTAATTGGAAATTGATTTTGACATATGTTCTTAACTGGGAACGGGACAGCTTGCGCTTCATGGATATATATTGCACAAACGTGCTTAAATAGGTATTGTTTATGGTTTTTTGTGAAAGGAGAAACTTCCGGAATAATTATAACTACGCTGTGAGAACGCCCTATGTGATTTTATAGGCATTATACCGAAGGAGGGGGATAAAAAAGAGCCAATAGGATTACTTCTATTATTAGCAATTCACTTCTTGCTGGGGCTAGGCATTACCTATATAGGGCAGCGGATGAAAAACCGCACTGAGTTTTTCGGAGGGATCGTGTATTTCATTGCTATAACGCTGGGTTTCATCGTAGATGCTGTTACGGGGCAAGTATTCTACATCCAATTGTTGGGGCTAATCGGCTGGGTGTATATCATATTTAGGGTGATAGGAATACATCTGGATAAGCAGAATAAAATATCAGTAATTTGATGCCCCCGCTTTGCCCCGGCATCTTTTATGCTAAATTGCACAGCCATATTACAATCCTGCTGGCAGAAAAACTGCTGCAAAGAAAATTTCTGGAGCTAGCCAAGAGAATTAAAAAGAAATAAAAAATAAAATAAAAAAGTTAGAAATAAGGATTATGAACTAGATCTTTTCTACCTGTTCTGCTTTTGGTCCTTTTTCACCTTCCACCACTTCAAATTTGACTTTGTCGCCTTCACGGAGCCTGGTTCCTTCTTTGAGCCCGGTTTCGTGCACAAAGTATTCTTTTCCATCATCGCCTGCAATGAAACCAAACCTTTTGATTTCATTGAAGAATTTTACTGTACCTTCTGTCATTTTTACACCTATTTACTGTGCTCTCTTATCATCTGGTACACTTTATAAGGCTTCCCTTTTCGTGCAAGCAGGAGGAGGGGGCTGGGTATGGAAATGATTTTGGAGAATTATTGGAAATCTGGGGAAAAATGGAAATTCTTTTAAATGGCAAAACTGATTGGAAATCCATGGTTAGTGACAAAGAGATGGAACGCATATTGAAACACCTGGACAAATCCAGCAGGATGGCGGAAAAATCCGCACTAATGACCGAAAGATTAACCTGGATCCTGGCAATAATGACGATAATGCTCTTTTTATTCGCAAGCCATGACTTTTTCAGGGACTTTGGGGATAGCCAGCAGTGGGCTTTCCTAAAAGCAATTATTACTACTATTGTATTTACCGGGATAATTTTTGTGGTGATAAAAAGGCTGAACCTCTAATTCTCGGCTCAAATATAAATGTATGGGATTTCGGATTTTTTGCTTTTCGGGCAGTTTGCAGTTTTAAGGAGTAATTTGCGGAAGGCGGCAGCTGGAAATGAAATTGCTCCCACTTCACCAGCATCGTGAACTTCGTTTTCTCCGAAGCTGAGGGGCATTGGACCTGAGGAACACCCAAATACCTTCTGCAGAGGACAGGTATCTCCAAGCTCTGCTGGAGATACCTTTGATTAGTCCTCTGCGGAATAATATCCATAATTGGGGGGGAATCAGGAGGACCCTGAAACTGAAGGGGGGAACTCCCCCCTGCGGTTCGGAATTAGTACTCCCCTTCAACCTTGCCCTTTGCAACCCAGCCGGGTTTCCTGAGGTGGTAGATTATCAGGGGGATGGCAATTACCACAATTAATCCAGAGAGGAGGATGCCCACGTATAGTTCCGGGCTGACTGCTGCTTCCTGGGAAGGCGGGAAAAATCCTAGGAGGATTGCAGCAAATGAAGTGATAAAGCCCACTCCGGCAACAATCCATACCCCTATTTTTCCCCCTGGCATGGTGAAAAGGCCTTTTTTCCTGGTTGCAGGACTTTTGTGTGCGTGGTAAATGGTTGCAGCAAAGAGCAGCAGGTACATTGCCAGGTAGAACTGGGCGGTCATTGCGGTGAGGATCCAGAAAGAATCGCTGACGTTGGGCATCAGCATGAATACTGCCCCCAGGATTGTTACTACTATTCCCTGGATTATGAGGACTGTGGTGGGCATATCATTCTTGTTTACTTTTTGGAATATTGGTGGGAGAGAGCCCTGGCGGGCAACTTTAAGGATTCCCCTGCTCGGGCCTGCAATCCATGTGTTTATTCCTGCAATTGTTCCAGCCACCATGAGTATCAGCACAACTGGGATAAACCAGGAGAAGGAATAGTAGCTAAGGAGCACTGTAAATGCCTCCATGATTCCTGCAACAAGGCTTATTTCTGCTTCTGGAACTACCATCGCAATTGCAAGGGAGCCCAGGATAAATGCTGCAAGGGAGATTCCTGCTGCCAGAAAGATTGCACGGGGATATTGGCTGGAAGGGTCCCTGAGCCGGGTTATGTGTGCAGCAGACATCTCTATTCCTGCATAGAGCACTATTCCGCCTATTGCAAGTACAAGGCTGTTCAACCCATGGAACTCGGGGATAATTGCATCCAGGGAGATATTAATCTCAATCGGGTTTCCCTGGAAGAGCCAGAGCAATGAGAGGAGGATAAGGAGGGCCCCGGGGAAGAGTGTGCCAAGCATTACCCCATAGGTACTCAGCTTTGTGGAGAGCTTCATTCCCCTGAAATTAATCAGGGTCACTCCCCAGAAAATTATGAGGATTACTGCAAGCACATAGAGGTTGTTTTCAGCAAGGGAAGGGTCCACTGCGAATGCAAGGGTTGCAGCAGCAAAACTGAGGATAGTCATATAAAGGGTTAAGCTTTGTATCCACTGGAGCCAGATTGCCAGGAGGCCCCATTTTTTTCCAAAGGCTTCGCGAACCCATACGTTTACGCCTCCTGTGGGGAAACGGGTTGCAAGGAATGCGGAACAGAGTGCTATAGGAATAAAAAAAAGGATGCCTGCAGCTGCATAAAAGAATATTGAACTAAAGCCGTAAACTGCATTTTCTGTTAGCCCGCTTAAACTGAAAAGGGCTGCAACGGTCACTAATGCGAGTGTGAGGACGCCCATATAATGAGTAGTGCTTTTCTGCTTTGCCATTGATGCGCTTTTCGGGGATAAGATTTAAAATTGAATCCTGTTGGGGGACCAATTTCTGCACTAATAGCCGGATGGGATTTTTTTGAAAATTTTCTTCAAGCGGGAGAAGGAATAGGTATTTACTACGGGTTTTTTGGAAAGCCAGCCGCGGCGTGCCTGCGCAACTCCAAAGCGCATGAAATCCAGGCTGGAAGAAGTGTGCGCATCAGTATCTATGGAGAAGAGGGAGTTGTAATCCCTTGCTTTGAAAATGTTGGAATCATTTAGGTCCAGGCGGGAGGGCTGGCAATTGATTTCCAGCACTTTTTTGTTTTCTGCTGCTGTTTCGAAAACCTTCTTGAAATTGATTGAACAGGGTGGGCGCTTCCCAATCAGGCGCCCGGAGGGATGGCCCAGGATATCCAGGTACTTGTTTTCAAGGGCGGTGCAGATGCGCCTAGTCATCTGCTTTTCACCCATGCGGAGGCTGCTGTGCACTGCGCACACGCAAATGTGCAGCTTTTTGAGTATTTCTTCCGGGTAGTCCAGGCTGCCGTCCTTGAGAATATTGATTTCTGCACCCTGGAGGATTTTTATTTTGTTTTTGTATTTTCTGCGGATTTTGCCTATTTCCTTCCATTGGGATTTTATGCGTTCCGGGGAGAGGCCATGCGCGATTTTTTCGGATTGGGAATGGTCGGTTATTGCGATGTATTCATATTTGAGCTCAATTGCCGCCTTTACCATGGACTCAATGGAATCGCTTCCATCGCTGTAAGTAGTGTGCATGTGCAGGTCCCCCTTAATATCTGAATCCGTTATCAGCTGCGGGAGCTTTCCGGAAGCAGCAGCTTTAATCTCGCC
>DAOUYQ010000118.1 GCA_030666035.1 Microcaldota archaeon | reverse complement strand
TCAATTCCAGGAAGGAATTCAAGCTTGTCCCCAATTTTGAATTTGCCGCGCAGGAGCGAACCGCCCACAACCCCCCCTTTTAGGGAAGCAACTTCCATTCCAGGCCTGTTCACATCAAATGAGCGGGATACATAAAGGAGGGGTGCTGCATCCACATCCCTCTTTGGAGTTGGAATAAATTCTTCAATTGCACGCGCAACCTCGCCCACATTTATTCCCTGGTTTGCAACTACGGGAATTATGGGGGCATTCTCTGCAACAGAGCCTTTGAGGAATTCCTTTACCTTATTATATTGCTCTTGTGCCTTCTCCTTGGAAACAAGGTCCACTTTGGTCTGCACAACTACTATATTCTTTATTCCAAGGATGTTCAATATCATGAGGTGCTCAGCAGTCTGGGGCATAGGGCACTCTTCATTTGCTGAAATGAGGAGCAATGCGCCATCCATTATGCTGGAAGCAGATATTACTATTGTCATAAGTGTTTCATGGCCAGGGGCATCAAGGAACGAGACTTTGCGCTTCAGCTCAGTTTTTCCGCCGCATTTTGGGCATTTGTCTTCTGTGGTATACATATCGCATTTTGGGCAGAACCTGATTTCTGCGTCTGCATAGCCAAGGCGGATAGAAATTCCCCTTTTAAGTTCCTCAGAATGAGTGTCTGTCCATTTTCCGGTAAGGGCCTTGGTAAGGCTCGTCTTCCCATGGTCGACATGCCCGAGCAATCCAATATTTACTTCAGCCTGCAGAACAACACCTATTTCTTTTCCCCTTCTTCGGGTTTCTCTCCCTTGGGAAACAACACATCAAGTGCCTGTGCCCCGGGTGTTAGGACTAAAGAATTTATCTGGGTAATTTCAAGGGAATATGTATCTCCCCGAAACATTTTCTTTTTTCTCTGGCCTTTGCGCTTTGGATTAAAGCCTGGGCCGGTAGAGACAAGGGACCTGATCTTCCTTGCACCGGAAATGCTCGTTTTCATGGGGAATCCGCTGTCATCGCTCCCACCGGTGAGCTTGAGCGTGTATCCTGCTAAGCCGAAATCATTTCCGGAAAGCTCGTCTCCGATTTTCTTTCCGATTATGAGGGTTCTCTTCTCTTCGGGAATATCCACCTGCACGGTCCTGCCTGTTTTTGGGTCTGAAACTACTAATTTCATATGCTCAACTCTCAAATAGCTATATTAGAAGAAATGTTAATAAAAAGAAAAAGATAAAAAAGGAGAAGTTACGCTTATGCGTTCTTCATTTTTGCTTTGTAGACAAAGCCGTCGGAGCCTACATAGTAGAGGAAACCCCTCTCCTTTGAGATCTTTTCGCTTCCGATTCTCTTTTTTGAGCCCCTTTTATTATGCTTCATAGGAACTCTCCAAACATATCCGTCCTTTCCGACGAAATAAAGGTATCCATCTTCTCTGCTGATCCTCTCAGATCCAATTTTCTTTCCCATTTAGTTCACCTCGATGTGTACTGAATCTATAGACGAGCTAAAGGTTAATAAAGCTATCGTCGAAACAACGGCGGGGCTCCGTCAGTGATAGTTTAGGTAAGTATGTAGGGATTTGCCGACGGTGAAATGAGGGTTTTGAGTGTGTGCAAAGCGGCAAAAGCGCTTCAAAACATCAGAAAAATTCATGGAGTTTGGGCCCAACGTGTTCCATTCTGGCTGGTTTTTTGAGCTTTTTGCCTGTGGCCTCTTCCCCTGCTTTTTCTTCCTCCCCGCCAGTTTTTTGCTCTGAAGGAGTTTTCGGCAGGTTTTGTGCCTTTTCTTCCCCTTTTGCTTTGGGTTTTGCCTCTTCTTTTTTTGTTTTCTTTTTGGGTTTTGCCCTGCGGCCTTTAGGGGCAAATTTCTTCAGAAGCTCTGCCTCCTTCTCATCAATTTTATAATTGGATTCAAAATATTCCGGGTTCTCTGCATAGAGTCCGGCAAAAACAGGGAGATAGGATTCTGCGCGCTTGGGGGATGTGTGCACCTTTCTCCCGATTTTTGTGAGCAGCGATTTCATGGTTGCGCGGGAAGAAGAAGTTTCCTTCATTTTCTTTAGAAAGAACGGGAACTGGAAGCGCACGAACCTAGGATGCATATCTGAGCGGGAGAGGGAAACCCCTGCAGTCATCAGGTCATTGGAATACCTCAAAAAACCCCATGCCTGCCTGCGCACAATTCTCCCATCAAACATATCCGCGCGGGACATATTATGATACGCAAGGGGCAGGTCCGCTGGGGGGAACACTATAGGGAGATTCTCATCTATCCAGAGCTTGAGCATATCATGGTCCACGCTCCCGAAAGAAACTTTCCTTGCCTCTGCATATGTTTGCGCCCTAAAGAGGTTTTTGAGGGTTGTAAAAATGTCTTTTTCCCTGTCGCGCTCCCCAACAAGGTTGCTCTGCAAGTCGTTGATTGCTGCACGGATATCTCCGTGCGCATTTTCTGCAATCGCCTGGATTGTTTCAGGGTTAATGTTGATATTCTCGTTTTTTGCAATATGGGTTAGGAGTTTTGCAATTGAGGGTGCGATGGGGCGCTTGAGCGGGACTGCGGTGCAGTAGGAGCGGAGGGAAATAATTTTCCGCTCCCATGCATCCTGCGCAGTGAGTATTACCGGAAATGGGGCGTCCTTGAGGAGCTTGAGGATTGCGCTTATGCCTCCTCGGTCTTCCCGGCCCATTGCATCCACATCATCAATGAAAATAAGCTTGGTTTTTCCTGAGAGGCTTGCAGCGGACATTGTGCCCCCGAGTATTCTTTCTATGCGCGCCTTGTCGCGGAAATCGCTGGCGCTCATCTCCAAAACATCCAGGTCCAGCTCATTCCTAAGCGCATAAATCATTGCGGTTTTTCCTATTCCCGGGGGGCCGGTAATCAAAAGAGGGCGCTGCCTTGTTCCCCGCATCCAGGTGAGCATCCAGCGCTTCAGTTGCTTCTTTGCAGTGAGGTTGCCCAGAACATCTTCTAATTTCTCTGGTGCATATTTTTGTGCAAGAAGCATAGTAATTGGATTCGCTAAACAGATTTATAACCCTTTTAGTGCACAAAGAAGGGTAATGAGGTTCCCTACATCTTCAGGAAAAATCCAGCTCTTCATCTTCGGATTCATCGTAATCTTGTTTGAAGTTATTTTCACGAGGCTCGCTTCTGCCTATTTCCAATACCATTATGCATTCCTGATTCTTAGCCTGGCTATGCTGTCGTTCTGCGTTTCTGGGATTGTTTACCAGAACGCTACGGAAAAAAGGAGAATGCAGATTTTTGATAACTTCATGGTTATCCTCCCGGCATCATTTTTATTGCTTTTATTCCTGCTGGTTTTTTCCATTACCACAAACATGATGGGGTCAACATTTGGCTTTGTAGTCATCACTACTCTTGGCTTTGGAATCCTTTTCGTATGTGGGTTCTTGGTAGTGTCACTGTTAGGCACGGAAAAAAACCCTGGACTCTCCTATGGGATAAATTTATTGGAGGGTGGAATGGGTGGTTTGGCAGCGGTCCTGATTCTGTCTTTTGGCGACCCATACGCAGGGTTGGCAGTTTGCTCCATTGTTAGCGTTTTGGGGATGCGGAAGGTATTTGAAAGAAAGAAACTGCTGTTCTCTGCTGTTCTGTTTCTTGCACTTTCATTGCCTTTCTTGACAATTGCCGTAAAAAA
>DAOUYQ010000132.1 GCA_030666035.1 Microcaldota archaeon | reverse complement strand
CATATGGGCTGCCCAGGTCCTGGTATTCCTTGGCCTGGAATATGCATTCAAGCTTGTCTGCATCATTCACAACCTGCATAATCTTTGCATTGTTAAAAGGCTTGAGGAATTCCGGGAATGCTTTTAATGCATCTTTTCGCGCGCCGTCCTCATCCACAATTGCATATTTTTTTGCAAGAAGGTGCAAATCTGTAGTAAATGTTTCCTGTATGTCATGCAAAAGCGCAGCAAGAAGCACGCCCTCCAAATCTTCTATTCCTTCCTCTTTTGCAAGCACATATGCGATAATAGCGGTGCGGTAGCTGTGCTCGGATACGCTCTCCGGCTTTAGGCCTATTGTTTTCCATCCTGAGCGGTCAACGTCCTTGAGCGCGCCTGCCTGGTAAAGAAAATCAACAATGTCCATTTCATCCCTCCAGATTTTTTGAAACTATTCTTATCAGCTCTTGGGGAGAATGGCCGAGCTTTATAAGCTTTGTGTGGCCGCGGATTCCCTTCCCGCTCTCCACGGAAGTTAAAAGCCCGAGCATTTCCAGGTCATTTAGGTAGCTGCGGTAGCTGCGGGCGGTCTTTGGCTGTTTCTTTATTTTTTTGCAGATTGAAGTGTATTCTTCGTATACTTCCCCGGAGAACAGGTATCCATCCTGCACTTCATCCAGGCGCCTATACTTGCTGCCGGAGATGGAGAGGCGCGCAATTGCATAGAGGACTACCTGGTGGTTCTCGGGAAGCTTTTCAATTGTTTCTTTGACTAAATCTAATTCCACGAGGTCCCGTGCAGCTTTTACTTCCACATCAGTTAGCTTGTCCTTTTTGGATTCTTCTGCCATTTCTGCAGCGCGGGAGAGGATTTTGAGTGCATAGCGCGCATCCCCTGATTCCTGGGCTGCCACTGCGCCCGCCAGGCTGATTGCACCGGTAGTAACTGCATTTTCATGAAAACCCAGTTCAGCCCTTTGCTTCAGGATTGCCTGCAACTGCGGGGCAGTATAAGGAGGGAAAACCATCTCCCGCTCGTACAGGCTGCTCTTGCTTCTTGGATCCAGGTCATCTTTGAAAAGGAGGCGGTTGGAAATTCCTATAATGGAGATTCCCCCTGCTTCCAATTCATCATTTGCGCGGGTGAGCATGTAGAGCAATTCATCCAGGTGCTTTACCATATCTATTTCGTCCAGAACTATTATGAGCTGCTTGCCATCTCCTGCCCACCCTAATAGGCGCTCGTAAATGTGCGGAAGGCCATAACCTTGTTTATCAAATCCTTCCATTACTGCCTTTGCAACTTTGAGCAGTACCCGGTAGGGCTTGTTGTGTATCCTGCAGTTTATGTAAATTATGCGGGAGCGGTCCCCTGATTTTTCCAAAAACTTGCCTGTGACCTGCCGCACTGAGCAGGTTTTCCCTGTGCCTGTTTTTCCATATATAAAAATGTTGCGGGGCTTCTTGCCCATCAATGCAGGGGCAAGAGAAGACATTAATTCCCTTATCTGGTGGTCCCGGAAATGGAGTGTATCCGGAATATAGTGCGGGGAAAGAACGTCCCTGTCCTTGAATATTTTGGATTCGATAATGAATTCATCAAAAGAAGGCATATGCTCACTCCAACAGTTGATTAGTGGAAATGATTATTAAAGCTATGCTTCCGCTATTCAGCCATAATGCAACTTTGTGGAAAAATTGGCTTTGGGGCGGGCATGCTGCATTTAAAGCTGAATGCAAAATCCCCATAAAAAGTAATTGGCAGCTGTTTTTAGGTGGAGCGGGCTAAGCTATTTAAATATGCTTATCTAAATAGGCTAACTCTCTAGAACAAGGTGTTATGATGGGCATATTTGACAGAATTATGGGCGGAAAGGAAAAGGAAGAGGTCCCGGACCTTGAACATTATTTGGATTTGGAAGAGGAGGGGGATGCAGTAAACCCTCCAGCAGATTTCTATGTGAAGCGCATTGATTTGAGGAACGAGGGGGATGCAAACCTTGCAATGAAGGAGCTTACCTCCAAAAATATTATCATTCTTAATGTGCATACGCTTTCCAAACAGCCAAACAGGCTCAAAACCATCATCGGAAAGCTCAAGATGAACTGTGAGAAGTTCAATGGGGATATCGCCCTCCTCACCCCAGAGCTTGTTATACTTACTCCTGCCAAAGTAAAAATCGTAAAGAGCAAGGCTAAGCCCAGAAAAGGGGATTGAGTTCTTCCCTTCTTTTATTTAAATTCTTCTTTTCCTATTTTATTCTATGCTTAAAATTACTTTTCTTGGAACCAGCGCTGCAGTTCCCAGTGCAAAGCGTGCTATGCCAGCAATTGCCCTCAAATATGATAAATTGTTTTTGTGGGATTGCGGGGAAGGTGCCCAGCGGGAGATGATGCGGAGGGGAATTGGCTATGGGGGAGTTGAGGCAATATTCATTACGCATTTGCACTTAGATCATGTGATGGGGATTTTTGGGCTAATTGAGACTGTGCGCATGAATACCGGGCGGGAAAAAATCACAATCTTTGCGCCCCGGGGCTTTGAGCGGATGCTTGCAGGGATAAGCCCCACAATGGGGTGGGAGCCAACATTCTTGGATATCCGGGAAATGAAAGAGGGAGAGCTTTACCGCGGGAAGGATTACTCTATTTCTGCATTTAGGGTAACGCACCAGAAGCGGGATGCATTCGGGCTTGTTTTCCAAGAGGATGACAAGAATAAATTTCATGAGGCGAAGGCGAAGAAGCTCGGGCTTAAGGGAAGGATGTTTAAGGAGATACAGGAGAAGGGGTTTGTTGAAGTGGATGGAAAGAAGGTCAAGCTTGAGGATGTTTCCTGGGTGCGCAAGGGGATTAAAGTTGCTTATTCCGGGGATACTATTTATGAAGAGCGGGTTGTTGAAGCTTCCAAAGGTGCGGATTTATTGATTCATGAGGCTACTTTTGGGGAAGATTTGAAAGATGAGGCTATGCTGCGGGGGCATTCTACTGCTGCTGAGGCTGCGGAAGTTGCAAAAAGGGCCAAAGTGAAAAAACTTGTTTTGACCCATATTGGGGCAAGGTACAACGGAACAGAATTAGAAGCTGAAGCAAAAAAGATTTTCAAGAATACTGTTTGTGCAAAGGATGGGACTGTAATTGAGGTTATGCCTGAAAAAGAAGAAAAGGCGTAGTTTTCGGCTCCCCTGCTTTGCGTCAAAAATAGCTAGCATCAAATTGTCTTACTTCAATGCCATGTTCAAAATACGCGGATATGGAAAGGTATATATTCAGTACAATAACTCTGCAAAATGATTTAACTCAAGCTTTATTAAGCTGTGTTGTTCCTAAAATAGGTTAGAAATTGTGGAAAGGGAAGAAGAATGGGACCGGGAAAT
>DAOUYQ010000158.1 GCA_030666035.1 Microcaldota archaeon | reverse complement strand
CCTTGAGTTTTGAATCCGCATACATCTTTACAAACTGCCCTGGCTTGAAGGTATATCTTGCTGGAGGCTTTATTGTGAGCAGGTAAAATTCTCCCTCCTTTTCAAGGGAAACAACTGTTGCTGCAACAGGCTTCTTTTTCTTCATATTTAGGGCATTCAGAAAAGAGCATTATAAAGTTTTCGTTGGATGATATGCTTGGGAGGAAGAAGTATGGCAAAAAGAAAGATTCCCAGATGCATGAGCACGCAGCACCCGGATAATGCAACCACTCCGTTTTTTTCTTCGTCCCAGGTAATGGGGGGAGAAGATGAAATTAAGGAAGCGTTCTATGTTTATTCTACTTTGGGCTGTACCGAGCAGATGTGGGATTCTGAAGGCAAGGAAGTAGACAATTATGTTGTAAAAAAACTGCTCAGCAATTATGGCTATTATTTTGCAAAGAATAAATTGGGAAAGGATGTGTTTCTTACTATTCGCGTTCCTAACCCCGAGGTGGAAAAAACCGAGGGGAAAATCCTGCTTGAGGCACTGGATGCAATTCCCAGGAACCTGGATGCTGCAAGTGCATTTTACGGGGAAGAGGTTGCACCTATCTTTGAAGTAATTTTGCCCATGACTGCAAATACTATCTCCCTTGAGCGGGTGAAAAATTACTATGATAACTTTGTAGTGGGGCGTGCAAAAGAAAGGCTCTCGAAAAATGACATAACGCTGGAGAAGTGGATTGGGAAGTTTGGGCCCAAAACAATAAACGTGATTCGTTGAGGTGACGATTTGGATGCGATGGAGAATATTGGAGATATTGTTGGGGGCTATGTACGGGGGAAGGGCCTTGAATACCAGAGGGTATTCCTTGCAAGGAGTGACCCTGCATTAAATTATGGGTCTGCTTCTGCGGTCCTGATAATTAAGAATGCCCTGCAGCAGCTGCACAGGCTGGAAGAGGAGGAATCCCTGGATATTTATCCAATGCTGGGAGCAGGAAGCTCACCATTTCGGGGGAACCTTCGCCCGGACAATATCAGGAGCTTTTTGTCTGCATATCCTTCCATGCAGACCTACACTGTGCAATCTGCATTCAAGTATGATTATGCCCCGCGCGAAGTGATGCGGGGTGTTGCGGAATTAAATGATACAAAGCAGGGGAGGCCAATAGAAGTGGATGAAGAGAAAAGCTCTAAAATTGCTGCAAAAATGTCGGCTGAATACAGGAAGCAGTTGAAGGTGCTTGCCCCATTAATCAATACTGTTGCTAAATTTACCCCAAACCGGAGAAAGAGAAAACTGCATGTGGGGTTATTTGGATACTCAAGAAAAACAAGCGGGGGAGTAAAACTGCCCCGCGCAATACGCTTCTGCTGCTCGCTCTACTCAGTGGGAATTCCCCCTGAGATGTTGGGATTGAATGCACTGGATGAGCATGAGCTGGATTACATTAGGGATGTGTACCCGGGCTTTGATTCTGATTTGAAAGACTCTTTGCGGTTTTTGAACCAGGAGAATCTGGCTAAATTCCATGAATTGCACAAAGCAATGAAGCCGGTATTAAAGCTTGTGGACTACGAGGTAAACCAAGAGCACAAACGATGGGCCAAGCATATTTTAAGGAAGGTGCATGAGCCGCACCCGGGGCCAATTGAAGAGGAGATTCTGGAAGCGGCAATGATAAGGAAATTTTTGGGGTAAAGTAGGCGGAAAAAATGAAGAAAAAGAGTGAAAAGATTCAAATTGGGGCGGAAAAGCCATCTGCTGTTTTTTCTTCTGCGGATTTCTGGCTGGACAGGTATGATGAGATGTTTTCGGATTTTGACCCTTCTCCATATGAGGGGAAGATGGTTTCTGAAGATTTTATTGCAGCAGTAATGAGGAGGTTTCCGGAGGGCTCCGCCGAAACCTTCCACCTGAGGATAAGTGTGCCAAAAAAAGTCCGCTCAGTAAAAATTGAAGAGATTATACAAAAACGGTTCGGGAAGTATTTTGGGGGGATGGCTGCAGAATACGAAAAGGCCATGAAAAAAGAGCAAAAGAAGGGGATTACTTATTTTATAGCAGGGTGCATCTCGCTCCTTGCCTTCATTGGGTTAGGAATATATATTGGGGGGATAATCGCAGATGTGCTGGGAATTCTATTTCTGCCGCTTGGCTGGTTTGGGGTGTGGGAAGGAACTGGAAAAATTCTTGGAGCTCCGGAAAAATACGAGAAAAAACAGGAACTCTACCACAGGCTTGCCCATGCAAAATACGAATTCATCTCAGAAGAGGAACTGCTTAAGAAAATAAGGAAAAAATAAAAAAAGATTGCCAGGTAAGGCACAGGGCCAACAACTGCTGAAATAATCATGATTCCGCTCATGGATTAAGAGAACTGGAAAAATTGCTGCCCAAATGTTCCTATCCCCCCCAAGCAGTTTTGCAATGGTGCACATTATCGCTGTAGAAATGAGGAAGCAGATTACCAGCCGGAGGGGAACCGCAATCACCATCGCTAAGAGAAGATGGGCAATTTATTTTGGAAAAAGGTGAGGGGGGCGGAACCAGGTTATGGACGCCTATTCCGCACGCCCCCGTTTTTTCCTCGGGAAGGATATTCCTTGGGGAAGGAAATCCTGAGGACTGTCAGTTATTTCTCAGCTGATGCCAAAGAAGAGGTTTTTGGAGGAAAAAAATCCTCTAAGCATTTCTCCCCCCTATACATATCTGGATTGTCCTCTCTTCGTTTTATCAAGCTCTTCACCACAATAGCGATTTCCCTGTCAGGATCAAGCTTGAACTTGTCTCCAATCAGGCTCCC
>DAOUYQ010000111.1 GCA_030666035.1 Microcaldota archaeon | reverse complement strand
TTCATTCAAATGAACATTTTTCCAGCAGGTTTTGCTTTTCAATCCAAAGGATTCTGAATATCTTGGCGTGAACCTGAATGAATTTGCCAAATGGAAGAGGCATTTTATCAGAGAATTAAAAAAATAACCTGGGCATGGGGGCAAGAGCAGCAATTGAAGGGCACACGAGCAAGCCAACAAGCAGGAACAGGAACCTATTTTTAACCTCCCCTGCTAACTTCCCACTATGGGCAAATCCCAAATGGCTAACCTGGACTACACACTAATTGTGCCAGAGCTCCAGCCATTGGCAGGAAGATTTTTCGATAAGTTCTACGAGCTTGAAAAGGGAAAGTTCCGCCTCAAATTCGGCCGTGACAACATAATTATCGAGCTTCCTCTCCGCCTCCACAAAACAAAATACATCGAGCAGGCCCCGGAAGCAAGCTCGTTTGCAATGAAAATAAGAAAGGAGCTCAAGGGAAAAAAGCTCAGTTCAATTTCCCAGCATGGAAAGGACAGGGTAATTGTTTTTGATTTTGAAGGAACCCAACTAATTGCGGAACTCTTTGGAAAAGGAAACCTGGTTCTGATAAGGGATGGAAAAATCCTTGCAGTCTACTCCAGGGAAAAATGGAAGGGAAGAGAGCTCAAAGCCCGCGCTGAATACAAGTTTCCCTCCACAGAAACCAGAACCCTGGATGAAATTTTTGCAGCAAAAGGCGAAAAGCCAGTGGCAGCCGAGCTCCGCGCCCTGGATATTGGAATGAGCTATGTTCGTGCAATACTGGAAGATGCAAAAGTACTTGACTCCAAGCCCCTAAATGAGCTCACAAAAAAGGAAACAGAAGAAATAGAAAAATCCTGCAAAAAGTTAATGGATTCCCTTTCCCCGGCAGTAAGTTATGAAGATGGAAAGCCAATTGCATTTTCCCTTATGAAGGAAGGCAAAGAATTCCCAAATTTATGCGAAGCATTGGACGAGTATTATGGAATGCCCGAAGCAGGCGCAGAAGAACAAACCGAAAAAAACAAAGAATTGGAAAAACTCCAGCACCTTCTCAAAACACAGGAAGAAAAGCTAGTGGAATTTGCAAAAGAAGAGGAAGAAGCAAAGAAGAAAGCAGCATTTATTTATGAAAATTATGGCCAGATAGAAGAACTCCTCTCCATTTACAAAAAAGGCGGCCTGGATGCGATTGAAAAAATTGCAAAAGAAAAAGAATGGAAATTAAATAAAAAGGAGAAGATATTGGAAATCTAGAGTGCCTCAGCATTTTCCACCAGGTATTGTTCAAGGACTTTCCTTGCTTTTCTCGGCCGGTCCACAGTAACTCCCACGATTGTATTCTTTCCATCTTTTGAGATGAGGTTAAGGTTCCCCACACTTATTTTGTTGTCTGCGAGCATCTTTGCAATTTCAGAGAGTTTTCCAGGCTCATCCGAAAGCTTCAGGAAAATCACGTTCCCGGAGCTTACCCTGAAACCGTTTCTTTGGAGCACATCCGTGGCCTTCTGGCTGTTTTTTACCAGCACGCTTATCACGGCCTTTCCTCCGACCGAAGTCACTGCTATGGATTCTATATTTACCCTTGCCTTTCCCAGAATATATGATATATCTGCAAGGAGCCCAATTTTATCCGGTGCAATTATGGTTATGTCCTTCATTTTTCCCACCCCAAATTATATTTTGTATAATTGTACATGAGGAATATCCTTTATATACCTAATGTCTCCTTCCTTTGCGAGGCCATTCTTTAATGCAACAGCCACACATTCTTTTCCCACAAGGTTTGCCGAGTCAAAATCCCTGAGTGCTTTCCCCAATTCTTCTGCCCCCACTTCCTCCCCTTTGTAAAAGGATGCATACGTATCCAGGTCCAGTACAACACCCCCTTCTTCAAAAACCTCCCCAAGAAGCTCTTTGTCGCACGCTGCAACAATCTTCCTTCCTTCCCGCTCGCTTATCTTTAGGTACACATTATCCTCCTTTCATCGCTTCAAGTTTATCATGCATCATTTTTTTGTAATCCACATTTTCCCCGACATTTACTTCCCAAAGATTGCGCGATACTTTCGTGATTGTAACAAGGCTTGGGTTCAGCCCCTTCTCCTTCATCATTTTCCTGAAAGCAGGGGGAAAGGATTCAGTGCCCCCTATTCTAAAGGAGTATTCTTCCCCGGATTTATAATGTTGCATGAATTCGTCCCTTTCAGCCCGGCTGGAGAATATCTTCATCTGCCTGCCGCTTTTCGCGCTTGGCGCCCTCAGGGGCATCGCTACCACGAGCCCCGTGCCTTTCTTTTTAGGGGCTGCTTTTTTATGTTCCGGAGAAAGGTCAAGTATCTCCGAACTGCCTGCAAGCGGATCCTTGCTTTTAAGAGCTCCAGCTATCACCTTCAGGAATCTCTGGTCTTTTGCAGTTAACTTCCCCTTTGAAAGCGCATAAGCTTTCTTCATTCTTGGCCCAATTTTTCCAACCCATTTCTTCTTTGCAGTGATGGTGATTTTATGGGGAAATTCTGAATCTCCAGCCTCTTCACTGTGTAAAGTTACCTCGCCATCCACATTCCTGAGCAATCCGCATTTTTTCATGAATCTATAAAGCGCCTTTGCATCCCCTTCACTGGTGACGAATAATGCGAACTCCTTTCCCCCAGGGTTTTCCAGAAACTTTTTAAATTCTGTTGCTTTTTTCCTTTTCAACAGCTGCTCCCCTCCCCTTTCACCTGCAATTATCTCAAGGAATCCAGGGAACATTTCCCTGAGCCGGCGTTCATGGTTTCTCCTGGGAACCTTTTCCAGCATAATCTCCCTGATATCCCCCCTCACACTTTCCGGAGAATGAGTCATTTTGTAAACAGTCCACCCCACTACCTGTGCCCTTATTTCCTCCTGGGACAATTTTGGGGCAGGTTTTTTCCCAGGGGCCCTTTTTTGTCTGCCATTGCTCATTTCTTCACCAACCAATAGAATTCCGCAGCAAAAAAATATAAATTAGATGCAATCGCAAAAAAATCCAGGAAGGCCATTTTCCCACCGGCACTTTTGGAGCTAAGGCTGTTCCGGGTTTAGCTCCAAAGCCTCTTTTTCCGCCCTCAGCGCCCGCAAATAAATCTTTTCCTCATGCCGTGTGAGCCCCCCAACATCCTCCTTTTTTACGGCAGTTATCCTGAGCTTGTATCTCCACCCCTTTTGGATTTCATATTCTCCGCGGTCTGTTTTGCTGATTTCTGAAATCCGCACTTCCACTTTTCCAAGAAGCCCGCATTTTTTCATTACCCGCCCAAGCCTTTCTGCCTGGCTCTCTGCATCTGCCTTTTTTTCGAAAAACAGCACATACCCCTCTGCTTCCCGTTTCCCATTTGCATTTCTCCTTAGTTCCCTCTCTGGATTCTTAAGAAATGCAATAAAGTATCCTACTTCAGGGGAATCCGCGGGCATTAGCCCAAGCGCCCGCTTATTTACATCCGCTGGGAAGTCCTTATCCGGCTTGTGGGTGACCTGCCAGGCTGCCCATGCAATCCGCTCATCAACATATGCTTTCAGCGTGCGCAGATGGTCATGCCGCCTGGTGCGGCTTTTTTTTGGGTTTCCGTATTCCCTTTTCCCCATTTTTCCAACTCTTTTTTGCGAGCAAAAATGCCGGTTAAGTGAACTTCGTTCACAGCCCGTCAATTTACTCCGTAAATTGCCGGTTGAGTGACCTCCGTTAACACTGCGGCCACAGCCCAGCATTTTGCAAGCAAAATGCCGGTTAAGTGACCTCCG
>DAOUYQ010000024.1 GCA_030666035.1 Microcaldota archaeon | reverse complement strand
ACTCAACGCCAAACCCCCCCCAATTCTTCAGATAGGTAGCTTCCGAGCGCATCCGTTTTCAAGAAGAGCGCTTTAATCTCAGGGTATAGTGGGGATGCCCGCTTTATCTCCCACATGCTCAGGTTCCCAACCCTTTTGTTCAAAACAAGGCCAAGCGATTCCAGGTTCTCAAGTTCCTTCCCCACGTATATTGGAGTTACCCCTACTCTCCGGGCAATTTCCCTCAGGTGGAGCTCTCCGCTAAATAACAACAGCCCAAGCACTTTAACCATTGTTTTGGATTTCAGAAGCTTTTCCAACATGTAAACAAATTATATACAATTGTATATTGAAAGTTTACGTTTTCATGGATAAGCCCGCGTAATCGTCCGTGGAAACGGAATAGTATCCCTAATATGGTGCAAACCCAAAGTCCATTTCACAAACCTCTCAATTCCCATTCCAAAGCCGGCATGGGGCACACTCCCGTATTTGCGTAAATCCACATACCATTCCATCTGCTTCGGGTTCAGGCCAAATTCCTTCATCTTGCGCTCTAATTCAGCCAAATCCCAGATACGCTCACTTCCCCCAATCATCTCCCCATGCCCCTCAGGCGCAAGCATATCTGCAGCCAGAACAGTCCCGGGCTTCTCCGGGTCCTCCGGCATATAAAACGCCTTAATCTTAGTTGGGAAATTATGAATGAATATTGGCTTGTCCAGTTCCTTGGTAAGGAGTGCTTCATCCTGTGTCCCAAAGTCCTCCCCCTGCTCCATTTTGCCCCCAAGCTCATTTACCTTGTCCACAGCCTCTTCGTAGTCCATGCGATAGAAGGGAACCTTTACTTTCTGCAAAACTTTTGGGTCCCGCTCCAGCTCCTCAAGCAGCTCCACATGCTCCACTGCAAACTTCTGCACCGCGTATTCCACAAGCTTCTCCTGCAGCTCCATATTCTCCTTTTGCGTATACCACGCCATCTCCGGCTCCAAATGCCAATATTCCGCAAGGTGCCGGATAGTCCTGCTTTTTTCTGCCCTAAAAGAAGGCGCAAACGCATAAACCTTTCCAAGCCCAAAAATCAATGCTTCCTGGTAGAGCTGCCCGCTCTGGCTCAAATATGCCTTGTCCCCAAAATAATCCATCTCAAAGAGTGTGCTCCCACCCTCACATTCAGCCTTGGTAATAATGGGCGGCGGAGTCTCATAAAACCCTTCCTTATCCAGGTATTCACGCAAATAATTTACCAGGTGGTGCCTGGCCTTGAAAATACTTGCAAGTTTCCTGCTCCTTAGCCACAGGTGCCTCACATCCAAAAGAAATTCCTCGCTTAAATCCTTGGAAATCGGAAAAGGCTCCCCTCTGCTTACGGTCTTGAAGTCAGTTACCTGAATCTCCCAGCCACCCGGAGCACGCTCATCCTTTTTCACTTCCCCGGTTGCTTCAACCGCACTTTCTATGTATGCCTCAGTTGCATCTTCCCAGCTCTTCTGGTTTACTTTGTCTTTCTTCACCGCAACCTGCACCCGCCCAGAACCATCACGAATTACCAGAAAATTAAGATTGCCGCTGCTTCTCTGCCGAAACACCCATCCGTGTATGCTAACACGCTTTCCTTCTATTTTGCCTTTCAATATTTCACGTATGTCTATATACATGGCAATCTACCCATCATCTTAATTCGTACTTCAATTTTTTTACTCCAGAATAATCCCTGCACCCACTCAGGAACGCAGCAACCTTCATCTGCCCAATCCACTCAGTTACCATCTCATCCAGTTTTTTGTAATCCTGCGCCAAAAGGAATGGCCGTGCTGCACCGGCAAGCTCAGCCCCAAGCGCAATTGCCTTTATTGCGTCTATTCCGCTGCGCACGCCCCCGCTCCCAATTAATGGCAGCACCCCTTTGCACATAAGTATTGAATCAACTGTTGAAATTCCCCATTCCCCAAATCCCGGAGGTTTCCCCCCGCGCATATACTCAACCTTGCTCCAGGAAGTTCCCCCGGAGCCAGCAACATCAATCCATTCCACCCCCGCTTCCCTGAGCTTCTCTGCAATTGCCTTGTTTATCCCTGCACCAGTTTCCTTTGCAATTACTGGAACTGAAAGCCTCTCAGCAAGCTTTGCAATATGCCCAACTGCCCCGGAAAAATCAGTATCCCCTTCAGGCTGGAGAACTTCCTGCATTGGGTTTAAGTGCACTGCCATTGCATCCAGCTCCGCGCGCGAAACCAAATTTTCAATTCTCCCAACCTCGTATTCTGAAAGTTGCATTACCCCAACATTTCCAATTAAAGGAACGCTTGGGCACAGTTTCCGCACAAGGTAGCTTTCTTCTTCCACCCCCTCAAGCATTGCGCGCATGCTTCCAAGCCCGATAGGAAGCTTATATTTTTCTGCAGCGACCGCCAGCTCTTTGTTTATTTCTACTGCCCCTCCAAATCCCCCGGTAATGGCACTAATCATCAATGGAAATACTTCCTTTCCCAGGAATTTCATCTTTAAGTTTACTTTAGAATAATCCACATCCGGAAGCGCATCATGCAGCAGCTCCACCCGCTCAAAGCCCGCACTTTTTTCATACTCCACATCCTTTTTGAGGACTGCAGCAATATGCTCTTCCTTCCTTTCTTCAGTTCCCATATAATTTCACCGTGGAAATACTATGCTCGCATAGGCAACCACCTGAGAATAGTCACCAGTAACCTCTCCCGAATTCGTATACATTACCTCCAAAGCCTTTTTAGAACCCTTTGCCTTCGCGTACAGCATTGCAACAGAGATTGGCCCATAGCCGCAAATGCTCCAATTTTTTGCCCTCACTTCCTTCTGGAACCCTTCTGCATCCAGCCCAAGAATATGCCCCATTGCTTCTTTATCCGCTTTCTCCGCCATCTCAGAAGGGACATAATGCGAGAAATCCGAACTTGCAACCAGGACCGCTTCCCGCCCCAAATTCTTCTCCGCAGCAAGCAGCGCATTTGCCACATCATTTGCGCCCTCCAGGCTCTGGTCCATCATAGAGATTGGCACTATTTTCGCAGAAGGATTCACTGCATGCAAAAACGGAAGCTGCACCTCAATTGAATGCTCCATCCTGTGCGCTTCTTCTTCTGGTTTTAGGAAGTTCGCATTCTTCACCATCTCCTCCCCAAACTCCACATCATTTTTGAATACTCCAATTGGAAGCTCCCAATCCTCTCTAGAGAGCGAAACCAGCCCCCCCAGCCCAGTGTGGTTTGGGCCCACAATAACCACTGTTTTTGCATCCTTTAGCTCCTTTATGCTCAGGAAAGTTGCAGCCGCAGGAACCCCGGAATAAATGAATCCCGCGTGGGGCGAAACTCCCGCAAAGCAATTCCTTTCCTTTATATGTGGGCGTGCCTTTTCCATGCATTCTGCTACCAGTTTCTCAATTGCTTCTTTTTCCCCTGGGTAAAAACCCCCTGCTGCAGCTGGTTTTCTCATAAGTACTGCTCCTCCAAAAAAGAATTAAAAGTGCACAGTTTCAGTGCGCCAGCACCTGCCCCCATCATCCATACAGTTCCATTTTGCATTCAGCCTTAGCTTTGGAATATAGCTCCTTGTCCGCAGTTTCAAGCACAGCACCATATTTCTTTGCATAAAACACGTATGCTGCATCATAAAATGTAAGCCCAATTCTATGCGCCAGTGTGTATATATCCTCACTATCTTTTTGGTTTATATAGATAAAATTCTTCCAATTGGAAATTATTTTTAACAGCGCAGCAGCCTCTTTTTTGTCTATTTTATTGAGCTTTGCATGATGCTTGAGCACAACATTTCCAAATTCGTATATCGTAAGGTCCAGAATGAATGCAGAAAGGTCTGGTTTTTTCTCACTTATTTTTTCAAAGAAAACAGAGCAATCATGTATTTTCATCTGGATTCCCTCATATGCCTTATTTCTTTAAGGATGGATTTTTTGCCCATTTTTTTCACTGCCTGGCTTGCAGTGCCCAAGGCAGATCTTATCTCTTCAATTCTTCTGAGCTCGATTTCATTTATTATCGCAGTTCGAACTACTTCTGAGAAATCAACTCCGAGCTCTTTGGCTCTTTTGTATACTGATTCTTCCAGCCTTACATTTATGTTTGCATTTTTCATGTATAACGTTTCTGCATATACATTTTTATAACCTCCCTTAAGAGATCAAATGCCAAAAACCAATCTAAAAAGAATTAAAACTGCACAGCCTTAGTGCGCCAGCTTATACTTCTTCATATAAATCTGCGCCTGGTAAATCACCAGAAACGGCAAAACCAGCACTGAATTCACCAAAAGCACAAGATATGAGCCCAATGGGTGCGGCAGCAAAAAGAACATCAGCTCGCTCACAGTAAGCAGAATAGTCCCAATCAATATCCAGAGCACAACATCCGCAAATTTCTTCCTCACCGTAGAATAAGATGCATCTATTGCCTGCCCCAGGCGGTACCCGTCAATAACCATTGCCTGGGGCACAAAGAATACCCCAAAGGAGATTACCAGCATCAAGATAGGAAGTATAATCCCCCGGTATGCCAAATCAAATGTAACCAATTGCGCAATCAAAATAAGCATCGCAGCCAGGGTATATGCAAGAAAAATTGTAATCCCGTATTTTCGGAGCGCCCCCAGCACCTCAGATGTAGGGTTAGCCATCGTCCTCTTGGTTTTCACAAGAAGGGTAATCCCCACTATGCTCTCAGCAATCAAAAACATTGAAACCAGATATGCAAAAAGGGTAACTGCCGCACTTACAGGGTCAATCTCAGGGATGCTACCGGTACGCAAAAACACTGCCCCCAGGGAAATATATGTGGGGCCGGAAATAAGCGACGGAATAAGGAGCGCTACAATAAACGGAATTGAGAAAAGCAGCACAAAGCCTGCCTTTTCCCGGTAAAGCTTCATTGCGTACCCAAGCGCCCTCATATCTCTCCCATTCTCCTCTTTTATTTTTATTTGTTTGTAAATTCCAATGAATTTCCAAAGCTGACAAAATTTCTCAATTTTGTCATAACTTGCTCTCAACCCAATCCTTGAGCGCATCCTTTGGAACCAGGCCCATCATCCTGTCCTCTTCCTTTCCATCTTTAAAGAGGATAATTGTAGGAATGCTCATCACACTGAATTTCTGCGCAATCTCCTCGCATTCAGTAATATCCACTTTTGCAAATTTCACCTGCCCAATTTCCCCACTTAATTCCTCAAAGATGGGCCCAAGCATCCTGCAGGGCCCACACCATCCGGCTCCAAAGTCCACAAGTATAATCCCGTTTGCTGTTTCAGCCTCAAAATTCTCTTTAGTCAAGTGCATTACTGCCATTAAATCAACTCTCCCAGACCCATTTCTAGTGTTTGGTTTAAAACGCTTTCTTTCCGAACCGCAGGGGGGAGTTTCCCCCCTTCAGTTTGAGGGTCTTCCGGATTCCCCCCTAATTATGGATATTATTCTGCACTAGGGCTAATCAAAGGTATGTTACTATGCTGCGCACACCAACATCTGAGAAATCTGACGATTTCTTCTCTTCAGGCAAGCTGAAGATACCTGCCCTCTGCAGAAGGTAATTGGGTGTTCCTCACGTCAAATGCGTTGCCAGCTTGCTGCGTGGGTTTCTTTGGCCACTTTGATTTTTTGCATACTTAAAAAGAGAAATGTATTTTTCAGAACAAACTTTCTAAGGCCTGCCGAACCTATGACTTGGGGTTTATATGGTTGGCCACCGCGCATAGTCGCATTAAACCTCTCTTCCCCAACTTTTAAAAACACTTTTAAAGTTTGCCTGAATTCCACATTACATGGCTTCCCCTTCAAACCGCCGGGTCCTCACGGTAATGACCCTCGCTCTAATTAACGTCGCCGCAGTTATGAACCTCTCGCAGCTTTCCATTCTTGCTGAGTATGGCCTTGCTGCTGTTTTCTTTGTTGCGCTTGCCTCTTTGGTATTTTTTATACCCGTTTCCCTGATTGCTGCGGAGCTTGCAACCGGCTGGCCAAAAGCAGGAGGTGTGTATGCATGGGTAAAAGAAGCCTTTGGGCAAGGCTGGGGCTTCCTTGCAATCTGGCTCCAATGGATAGAAAATGTGATATGGTATCCCACAATTCTATCGTTTATTGCGGCTACGATTGCATTTATTTTCAACCCGGAATTAGCAATGAATAAATTTTACACGCTTGGGGTAATCCTAATTATCGCCTGGGGAGTAACCCTGCTGAATTTCCGCGGAATGAAGCTTTCCGGAAAAATCAGCAGCCTGGGCGCGGTTGTTGGAATGATGTTTCCGGCGGCCCTCATAATCCTCCTGGGATTAATATGGATGCTTTCAGGCTCCCCGGTGCAGATTGAGCTTTCCCCCCAAGCCATGCTCCCGGATTTCACAAATATTGCACAGGTTGTATTCTTTGTGGGGGTAATTCTTAGCCTTGCAGGAATGGAAATGTCTGCAGTGCATGCAAAAGAAGTAAAAAATCCGCAGAAGGATTACCCAAGGGCAATCCTTCTTTCCGCAGTGATAATCCTGCTGATTTTCGTGCTGGGCTCCCTCTCGATTTCTATTGTAGTGCCGCAGGCAGAGATAGCGCTTAATGCAGGGGTGATGCAGGCCTTTACTTACTTCTTTACCTCATACCATATTGAATGGCTGATTCCAGTAATGGGGCTCCTTATTGCGCTTGGGTCTATTGCCATGGTCAGCACCTGGATTGTCGGGCCAAGCAGGGGTCTCCTCGTAACTGCCAAGGACGGGGATCTGCCCCCATTCTTCCAGAAGGTCAATAATGCAGGGATGCCCACCAACCTCTTAATTACCCAGGCAGTGCTAATTACCCTGCTTGCCCTGGTTTTCGTGTTCCTGCCTTCAATCAACACTTCGTATTGGATTCTTACCGCACTTACTGCGCAGCTTTATCTTCTTATGTATATCCTGATGTTCCTCTCGGCAATCAAGCTCCGCTATTCCCAGCCTAATGTGAAGCGCCCATACACAATTCCCGGGGGAAAGGCAGGAATGTGGATTGTAGCAGGAGTTGGAACAATAGGAGCAATCTTTGCAATAGCAATAGGCTTCATACCCCCTGCCCAGATAAGCAGCGGAGCCACAACCCTTTTCCACATAGCAATAGGAGCCGGGATAGTGGCACTCTGCTTAATGCCCTTTGTAATTAGGCACTTTAGGAAACCGGAATGGATTCCAACAAAAGCAAAAAGGTGAAAAAAATGGATGTTCTAGAATATAAAAATTGCCCCATACTCGTATTGGATGATGAAGTGCATAAAGACACTGTGCGAGGCAGGGCACTCCGCAAAATAGGGGAGCAGCTCAAAGAGCTGGGCTTCTCATTTATCTTGGCTTCCGCCCCCAAAGAGGCTGAGGCCGTAATCAATACTGATTTTAGCCTAAGCTGCATAGTATTGGACGCGCACCTGGAGCCCATCCGCATGATAAATGCAATCAGGAAGGTAAACCGGGCAATCCCAATCTTCATAATTGGAGAAGGCCTGGAAGTTGTTGATCTCCCGGAAGAAATGATCACAGAGCTAACAGGGTATGTCTGGCCCCTCAGGGACACATATGATTTTATTGCAGGGAGAATTGAGAATGCGGCAAAGTGGTACATCCAGGAGACGCTGCCCCCATTCTTTGGAGCGCTCCTCCACTATGCATACCGCTGGAAATACGCCTGGCATACCCCCGGGCACATGGGGGGAATTGCATTCAGGAAATCCCCTGCAGGGTGCTTTTTCTATGATTACCTCGGGGAGAATATATTCCGCTCAGATTTGTCTGTTTCGGTTCCTGAATTAGGCTCCCTGCTGGACCATTCCGGGGTAGTAGGGGAAGCAGAGAGGCAGGCAGCCAGGGCTTTTGGGGCAAACAATACCTATTTTGTTACCAATGGCACTTCCACTTCAAACCAGATTGTTTCCACAGGCACAGTGGCGAGGGGAGAGACCATACTCGCAGACCGGAACTGCCACAAATCTGCAATGCAGGGAATCATTTCCTGCGGAGGAATCCCAACCTACTTTATCCCAACCAGAAATGCCTATGGAATAATCGGCTTAATCCACAACAAGAGCTTTGACAAAAAAGCGGTTGAAAAGATGATAAAAGACTGCCCCCTGATAAAAGGGAAAGGCAAGAAAAAGAAGGGAAAGCTTGCAATCATAACCAACACCACATACGATGGAATCGCATACAACGTTCCCCCAATAAAGGAAAAATTAAAAGACCTGGTTGATTATTTCCAATTTGATGAGGCCTGGTTTGGGTATGCGGCCTTCCATCCAATGTATGCAGGGCGCTATGGGATGCACGCTACAAAAAACGATAGCAAGTACCCAACAACCTTTGCAACCCAGTCCACGCACAAAGTGCTTGCAGCATTTTCCCAGGCATCAATGGTGCACCAAAAGAATGGGAAAGCCCCATTTGACCCGGACACCTTCAACTTTTTCTATATGATGCACACTTCCACTTCCCCGCAGTATGAGATTATCGCATCGCTTGATGTTGCAACCAAGATGATGATGGATAACGGGGAAGAAATGGTTTCTGGTGCAATAGAAGAAGCAATTGAATTCAGGAAGAGAATTGCCAGATTAAAGAAGCAGCACAAAAAGAAAGGGGACTGGTGGTTTACTGCATGGCAGCCGGATAGGGTAGGCGGAAAGGCATTTGAGGATGTGCCCACTGAAAAGCTCAAAAAAGACCCAAGCTGCTGGGTGCTTGAGCCTAATGCAAAATGGCATGGATTTGGAAACCTTGAGAAAAACCACGCACTCCTTGACCCAATCAAGGTAACAATTGTGGGCCCCGGAATCTCTGAATCCGGCAAGATGGAAAAGGCAGGGATCCCTGCGGCAATAGTAACCTACTTTATGAAAAACAATGGGGTTGTCGTTGAGAAAACCGGCTACTATTCCTTTTTAGTGCTCTTCACAATTGGCGTAACCGAAGGAAAAAC
>DAOUYQ010000092.1 GCA_030666035.1 Microcaldota archaeon | reverse complement strand
AAAAAACCGGTTCTGGAAATATTGGTTGCACTTGGGATTGGGGCAGTTGTGCTTCTTCTTAGTGACCAAATTGCAGAATTGGGGGGCTGGGGGTATGTTGGGGCTTTTTTTATTTCGCTTATGGGCTCTGCCACTATTCTTGTGCCTGTTCCCAGCTGGGGCGTTGTGATTGCGCTCTCCAAGAGCCTGGACCCTGTGCTTCTGGGGATTGTTGCGGGAGTGGGCTCGGCTATTGGGGAGCTTACTTCCTACCTGTTTGGAAATGGGATGGGGCGCATATTGGAAGAAAGGCAAAAGGATTTTGAGAAACATAAGGAATGGATACGGAAAAATGATTACTGGGCAATTTTCGTGCTTTCCTTTCTTCCAAATCCGCTCTTTGACATGGCGGGCTTGGCAGCAGGGGCTGCAAAGGTGCATTGGATGCGGTTCCTGGTGTTTTGCGCAATTGGAAGGGTCCTGAGGTTTATTCTCTTTGGATATGCTGGATACTTATTCTTTAATGGGCTTTGAGGGCTAAATTCGTTTTTGGAAAAAAATAATTGGGCTTATTTGGGCTGGACAAATTTGCAAAAATTTGTCCGCTGTTGGATCTCCAGTTTTGCTGGAGAGATGTGGTCGAATCATGAACTCTGTTCATGAAAAGAAAGCAAAGCTTTCTCAGAGACCACACAGAAATTCGATAGAATTTACAACTCAACAGGCACCTGCGGCTGCAATATTTCTTTAAAATAGTGTGGGAGGCAGAATGACCAACGATTTATAAAGAGTTGGTCAGGGCATTGACTAGGCGTCCGAAGAAAATTAGATAAAGAAGACAAAAATCGAGCAAGCAAGGGGGATTGTAAGGTTGTCATCTACTCTTATGGGAAGGGATTCTGCCAATGCTGCAAAAAGGGCAAGGGGAATCGCATATGCGCCTATGAAAATGAAGCTGGTTAATGAAAACAGGATAAATGCAGCAGTGCCTTCAACTGTTTTCTTTGGATTGTAGGGGAGGGGATTTTTTCCGCGTGAGCCAAAGATTGTGGAAGCTGCATCCCCAAAGGCAAAAACAACTATTGCAGCAGCAAGCTGGCTTACATCGTGGATTAGGATGCAGGAGATCAGGAGGCCAACTACGTACCAGGCTGAGCCATAGCCTGGGAGGAAAGCATCTTTTCTTTCAAATGTTTCTACAAACCAGGTTGCGATTGGGACCTTGATTTTGCGCACAACAAGATTGATCAGGAAAAAGCCCACAAAGAGGATTGCTGAGAGAAAATAGATTGTTTTGGGCCTTCCAAAATAGAACAGGACAATGAGGAGGGCAAGCCCCAAGACAATATGGAATAGCTGCCGGTTAAGCTCACGCAAAATACCTACCCCACAACACATCTGCGATATGGTATGCTATTGGCGCAAGGACCATTGAGCCTGCGATGTCTTCGAATGTATGGACCCCTAGGAAGAGCCTGCTGGCAGCAATAAAGAGTGCAAAGAGCCAGAAAAATGGAAATGTGGGCTTGTCCAGGAATGCAATCATTACAAGGAATGCTACGGCCGCGTGCCCGCTTGGAAATGAATAATTCATTAGGGGGGTTTCCGGGCAGCCATAGGGGGAATCCGAAATAATGCATGGGCGCTCTATTGCAAAAACATTCTTCAGCATTACAACCATGAGCGAGACGATAATTATTGCAAAGAGGATTTTCTTGCGCTTTTCCGGGCGTTTTTCTGCAAGAAAGACCATTGCCCCCACAACAAGGAAAAAGATTATCTCGTTGCTAAGAAGAAGGGAAAGTTCAGTGAATGCGGAGAGGGGGAAATCCATGTCGAATCACTGGAGTATTGTTCCTGCAAACAGATAAAAGAGTATTGTGCTGGCTATGGAGAGGGCTGAGAAATAAAGCAGCTCAGAAGAACTCCTGCTTTCAGCTTCAGCAATAAAATGGGAGGCAAGAAAAGAATAAAGAATTAAATATGCTGGGATTGCCATGGCAGCAGTGGGAACTATGGAGCCTTCCCCTCCTATTGATTCGGATATTCCGGAGATTAGGGAAAGGGAATTGCCAAGGACCAGGGGAAGAATCAGCGCCCCAAAAATGAGGGTGTATTTCTGCATGGAAAGGGCATTCTGCTGCTCCCTGCGAAGCTCAAAGAGGCGGAAGATGTCCTCAGCCATCAGGCTCACATAGTTTCCTGCATCCACTCCGGCTTCAAAAAGATAAGAAAAGAATGTGCAGACACGCTTGAGGATTAATGAGGAGTTGCGGCGCCAGAGGTCATCAAGCACCTTGGCTGGCTTTATGTTTGCCTTAACCTGCTTTATGGAAATGGAAAGTTCACCTGCAAGCTCTGTTCCGGAAGCTTTCCGCATTGTGGAGAATATTGATTCAAGTTGCCCCAGCTTGGTGTTTCCGGAAACTGAAAGCAGGGCATCGGGGAGTGCGGCTTCCACTGCTTCACGGTATTTATCCCGCTTGTATTGGGGGTAGAAGTATGCTGCAGAAGCAATCAGGAGGATAAAGAGGATTGCAATTTTTATGAGGTGATTAATCTCTAAAAGCGAGAGGAAAACAAATAAAAGGGCGAGAAGGGCGGGCAGGAGGAGGCGGGATTTCTTCTGTTTTTCTTCCATTATGTGGGTGGGGGAGAGAAGTGAGGAAACTACAAGGATTGCTGCTGAGGCAAGGGGGAAGCCCAGGAGGAAAGTAAGCACGAATGCAAGGGGGTCGGCTGCAGAGCCAAAAACTGCAGGGCCAAGCACGGAAAAGATAAGGAAGATGCATGGGAGTATTGTGGAGACTGCAATAAAGAGAAGCGAGAATATGGCCTGTTTTGAAGCAAACTCTTTTGTGCGGTGCTGCTGCAGGAAAAACAGGTCGTCCGAGATTTTCTTTATTGCGTATGCGCCGCTTCCGCTTTCATATGCAGAGAGGACCTGGGAAACTGCCCGCTTAATCTCCAGGGATTCAAATTGCTTGGCCAGGGATGCGAGGGCAGATTCAACTGTTGCCCCGCGCTTTATCTCCTTTACTGCTGCTTTCAATTCAGGGGAAATTGCAAAGTCCTCCCTGGAGAGGGTTTCAAGGGCAGTGTGGAAGGGGATTTTCAATTCAAGGAGCATGCTCAGGGTCCGCAGGAAAAGGGGGAGCTCGGCTTCCACTTCACTCTTCTTTTTGTTGAAGGCAAGCTTTGGAAGAATCAGGAAAAGGATGAGGAAAAGTGCATATAAGAGGAAAAGTGCAGCAATGAAGAAATAGGGGCTTCCGATAAAGAGGAGCGAAAGGAAAAATGCTGGAAAGCTTGCAAGGAAAATGCAGAAGCAGGTGTATCTTTTGGGGTTAACACCACACTTGGATGCATAAGCAGCAGTGCTGCTCTTTATTGAAATGGGGGGAAAGCGCTCCGAGAATTCAAACATCTTCTTAAGCATGTCTATAGCCCGTAAAACTTGTTCTGGAAGGAATTGAAGAATTCTTCAAAATCCCTTTGCTTTTTTATGAATTTTTCACGTGAGGAGAACTGGGTTTGAAATTCCTTTTTGGAGATGCCAAGGGAGGCACAGATTGCCTGGGCAAAATTCTCCATGTTGGCCTCATCTTCTTCCCAGCTGTCCTTTTTTGGATTGTACTTAAAGAGGGGCTCATGGTTGTGCCCAAAGCACAATTCAGTCATCCTTCGCATTTCAGTGTTCTTCTTCTTTTTGGGGTTATAGCGGAGCATCCTTCGCTGCACAAGGACTGCATTTACACTGTTGAAATCCAAGTTGCTTACTCCAAAAAAGGAAAAGCGGCGGAAGGTTTCAGCAGCACTTTGTGCGTGGAAGGTTGCATAGCAGCCGCGGGCCTGCCCCCCAAGAAGGGAATCAAAAAGCGCTTCGGTTTCTGCTTTGTTGCGGACTTCGCCTACAACAAAGCGGTCCGGGCGCATGCGAAGGCTATCATAGACTAAATCTTTTAGGGAAACGCCCATTTCCTCATTTGCAACAAGGCGCACCTGCTGGGCATGTGGAATAGAGATTTCCGGGCTTTCCTCTACAAGCACAACCCGCTCGTTTTTGGGAATAAATGAAAATAGCATGTTTAGTGTTGTTGTTTTTCCGCTTGCAGTATTTCCTGAAACAACAAGGGACATGTCCGCCTGCATAATAAAGGAGAGTGCGGCAAGGGCACGGGCAGGCATTGTCCTGAGCGAAATCAGGTCACTGGGGGAGAATGGCTTTTCGCTGAATTTGCGGAGGGTAAGTTCACCATCGGAAAGAGGGGGAAGGGTTGCATGCAGCCGGGAGCCATCCTGCAGGATTGTATTGAGCTTGGGCTTCTGGAGCGTAATCCTCCTGCCCAGGTGC
Organism: Microcaldota archaeon; assembly: GCA_030666035.1. Classification (GTDB taxonomy): domain Archaea; phylum Micrarchaeota; class Micrarchaeia; order Anstonellales; family Bilamarchaeaceae; genus CAIKOA01. The sequence goes on along the minus strand of DAOUYQ010000092.1, from coordinate 57 downwards.
TTGGCCATCTTGTTTATTACATCCATGAGGGCCCGCTCATCAGTAAACATGGCATTC
>DAOUYQ010000043.1 GCA_030666035.1 Microcaldota archaeon | reverse complement strand
CATGTACTTCCAGCATTTCTACTGAAATAGGAGTTACTTCCCGTATTTCGCACTGCACAACTACCTGCTGCAAGAGGTCCACAACCAAATCCTCCAGGGTGGGGGAATACACCTCTATTTCAAAATTAGTGTTCTCATGCGCCCCTTTCCCAATCAGCTCAAAGGAGCCAAGAACTGCATCAGAGAGTGCTTCGCCCAAGCTCGCCGCCTGCACTTCCAATAGTTCATCCGCAGTGTGCTCAAGATAGCGATACATGGAAAGAGAATAGAAAGTAAAGCTTTTTATGCTTGGGACTTGAAAATCCAGCTTGGTAATAAATTATGGCAATTGAGATAAAGCTGGAAAAGCATGATGATGATTTCTGGATAGCTTGGGTCCCAACAATCCCAGGATGCATTTCCCAGGGGAAAACAAAAAAAGAGGCTGAAAAAAACATAAAGAAGGCCATGGATTTGCATCTGGAAGGGGAACTCACCCACGGATAATTAGCATATCTATTCAGGCGATGCAATATGAATTTCAGGAATATTGGGGAGAACACTGCACTCGAAAATGCAGGGTGCATAATTACAAAGCGGAAAAAGCACCGCGGGCAATTCTCATACTTAGTTACAGATGGAGAAGGAGAATTGGAGTTTGAAAGCGGAAAATTTATGCAAATCGGAGAGGAATTGCGCATCAGCGGAACAGTAGAGCGCCAATATGGATTCCTGCAAATTATAAAGCCAAAAATTGAGCCTGCAGAAGGAATTTATGCAGGAATCCTTGCAAAAACAGAAGAAAACATAAAAGTAAAGGAATTGCCATTTCTTGCTTCGGGGGAAATAATGGATAAATTGCGCCCGGAGATTATGCTTTGTGCAAAGAAGCTCCTCACTGCTAAAGCGATGGGGCGCCATGCCCGGCTGCGCTTCCACAATGATGCAGACGGAATTACAGGGGCGCTTGCGCTCACTAAAGTAATACGCGCCCACACCCACCAGCAGAACTCCGCCAATTATACTGTATATGACTCAATGCGGGATATTGGAAACCTGCAGTCTGAAAAAAACCCGCTTGTAATTTTGCTGGATTTTGCATGTGGAAAAGATAGTGTGGAAGGCCTTAAATTGCTCAAGGCAAGCGGCGCAGAAGTACTGATTATCGACCACCACCCAAACGAGGGAAATGCCCAGGAAAACTGCAGCCTGCTCGTAAACCCCTGGAGTGTCAGCAGAGAAGAAAGGGCATCAAGCTATGTTGCTGGATACTTATCCATGGAGATTGCACGGGCATGTGGAGAAGATGGAGTTGAAAAGCTTGCAGGGATTGCATGCGCAGGGGACAAAAGCACAATCCTCCCGGTTAGCAAAAAGGATAAGGAAATGGCAATTGTGCTGGATTACATGGCAACTTACTCCGGTTTCGGGAACAAACTGGATTTCTACAAAAATGCAATTGAAAATAAAGAGCTTTATGCTTCAGTTTTAGTGCAGGCCCAGGAGTCCCTGGACCGGATTACCGATGAAGTAAAAGCGCATATGAAAAAACGCTATGATGGGCCTGTTTCAGTATACACTATAGATACTGAAAGGATAAAAAGCAGGGAATTCCCTGGAAAAGGAAAAATTACAACTCGCGGCTTTGAGCTGGTAGAGGGGCCGGCTGTTGTGCTGGGAGTCTGGAAGAACGGGCTCTCTTTTAGAATTAATAGTGGGGCAATAGAAAAAGGAGTCATGGCTAATGAGATTATTTCTGCCCTAAAAAAAGAGATGCCTGACTTTATTGAAGGCGGAGGGGGGCATGCGCGTGCTGCCTCACTTAGGATTAGGGAAGGCTTTGTGGATAGTGTAGTTGAGAAAATAATCGAGAAGGTTAAGGCGGCGTGAGCGGGGATTTTTAAACTCTTCTCACAACTAATTAACCTCTGCCGGGGTCATGGCGTAATTTGGTAGCGCGGCAGGCTCCAGAGGGCTTATGCCTATTTTAGAAGAAACCTGCATGTTGGGGTTCAAATCCCTATGATCCCATGATGGAAGAAAACATAACCACCACAGAAGAGAAACGGGTGACTCTTTCCGAGAGAGGAAATGTTGGAAGCCTCGATGAACTTCTGGAAGGAGAGCCCATATACCACCTTGATCCAGGGGTGCGCATCTACTGGTCTGTAGGCGTAATACTTGCCGGGCTTATTGTATGGATAATACTCATGCTGGTTGCAGGCTTCACAATGAATAGCATCATGGGAATTGACAAGGGAATGTTCCCAATATTTTTCTTCGTGCTTATTGTGCTCCTGCTCCTTCCATATCTTGTGTGGACAGAGCTAAATTATCACAACTATACATACCAATTCAGGAAAAAGAGGCTGGTGATAAGGAAGGGTGTACTCAACAAAGAGAGGACTGTAATTCCCTATGACCGGATACAGAACATAAATATAAACAGGAACGTGCTGCAAAGAACACTCGGGATTGCAACCATAAAAATAGAAACTGCAGGAACTAACCCCTGGGAATCCGAAGGAATAATTGATGGAATAGGGGATTACCATGGGTTCATTACGCATACCATGGGACTTGTGGAACGAACCAGGCACGAGGATGAGAAAAAGCTTGAGAAAGTAAAGCATGAGGAAGATACGGAATTATTCTACCTAAAGCAAATCCTGGCCCAATTGATAGAGTTAAAAAGGGTTACGGAACTTAAAGATAAGCCGCCTGCAGAAACAGAATCAAAGCCCAAACTGAAAGACGAGATAGGAAAACTCATGCGGAGCAAAAAAAGGAAAAAAAAATGAGGTAGATATTTTGAAAGATTTAAACAAATTTGAACTTGCAAGAATAGTGGGTGCACGTGCGCTGCAGCTCTCGCTTGGCGCTCCGCCTTTGATAAAAGCAACTAAGAAAATGAGCTTCATAGATGTTGCATTAATTGAGCTGGAAAAAGGCGTAATACCTCTTATAATTCTCAATTAATTTTTATGCGGGCGGTCTTGTAACTCAGAGTAAGAAATAAGTATGTTAGCTACGATATAGTAACATGGCTGACAGACTTAAATTCGATAAAGAAATCCTCAATCAGATATTTTGTCACCTATCTCTTAGTACTAAAGAACTCGCCCAACGAACTGGAAAAAGTTTTCATGCAATTAAAAATTGGAGATCTGGAAGTTGTACAATGCCAGTTCCTTTTTTTGAACAACTATGCACTATCAAACCAGAATTAGCTGAATATCAGAAAGAGGCTAAGCACCTCGAATCAAATTGGGGGAGTCTTCTGGGGGGAAAGAACCGAATTAGTAAAATGAGTACAGAACAAATTAATAAAAATATGTACCAGGTTAGACGCGGCAGAGAGAAGAATTTCCCAAATATTAATGATATATATATCACCAATCCACTAGCTCTGGAATTTTATGGAGTTATGATGGGGGATGGATGTGTGTCTCGATATCATATCAAATCGAGTAAGAATCCAAGGACAGAAGTAGTAATCTCTGGAAACTCAAAGAAAGATAGGGAGTACTTTGATGATTTTTTGGTACCAACTATGAATCAACTATTTGGAGTTAAAGTTAAGACTAAGAAAAGAAAGGACCAAAATGCTATAGACCTAGTTAGTTGTGCATCTCATGTTTCACAATGGTTAATCAAACATAAATTTCCAATCGGAAAGAAACATGATTTACAAATCCCTCCCCATATTATGTCGATGCCGCTAGAAAAAAGAAACATCATAGTCAGAGGATTATTAGATACGGATGGCTGCATTGCTGCTAGAAAAGATGAAGATTATAAGTATCCATACATTTTTATCTGGGCCAAAAACAAAAAATTAAGAGTGCAGCTTAAAGAAATCTTAAGGAAACAAGGTATCCCTGCATATTTACACGGAGATAGTGTCGTTGTACGAGGCTGCAATAACTTTAAAATATGGTTTAAGAAAATAGGGAGTAGTAATCCTAGAAACATCAAAAAATATATGGAATGGTTGAACACTAAGAAGATTAGACCAACGGGCTTGTAGTCTAACGGTAAGATGCTGCCTTCGCATGGCAGAGACTCAGGGTTCAAATCCCTGCAAGTCCATTATGAGGCTTTTATTAATTTTCTGCATTGTGCTGATCTCTGCATCTTTTGCAATTGTTGCAGGGCAATCGGATTCACCAACTCCAAAAATAATTTCCTGCGAAGGGCACCGCCAATTAGACCAGGTCTATTACGATGTTTATTTTGTAAATGAAGGGGGAGTTAAGAGCAACTTCCATATTGGAGATAAATACTCCAAAACCGTGCATCCGGGGGAAACGGCAGTAATTACTGTTTCTTACCCACTTCCTATAGAAATGCATTCACACTCAGCCGAGTTAGAGGTTTGCGTTGGGGGGTACCTCTCTTATGAGCGGTGTGATTCGGTTGAATGCAGCTATATTGAAGGGGAAGTTCCTGAAATTGATACTGGAGAGCTATTTGGCACTTCAAAACTGGAGGAAACCTGCGCCCCCGCATTTGTGTTGCTGTTTTGTGTTTCTGGAATGGCCCTAAGAAGGATTTAATAGGGTTTTGCATTAGTAAATAGATACTTGTTGCTGGGGTCGCCTAGTCCGGTAGGGCGGCAGACTGCTAATCTGTTTTCCGCAAGGATTCGTGGGTTCAAATCCCTCCCCCGGCGTTCCTGCTTTTTGTCCTGTGACACAGAACACTTTAAAAAAGAATGCAACGAAGATACTGTGGACGCTGCTTATTTTGTTCAAGGTACTACTCAGGTGGTTTCATGCAAAAAATACGCTGTGCATACTGTGGAGAGAAAAGGGGAAGGACACTCGTGCATAAATGCGGGCATTGTGGAAAAATGTATTGCATCTCGCATCACCTTCCGGAGCGGCACGAGTGCCAATCCGTTTCATTAATCAATAAAAGGTATCTAATTGGGCCGGCAACACACGGTGGAAAGCGGCCAAAGGATGTAATTTTTTCAACATCTGAAACAGGCAAGAGGGGCAATGAAAGAAAAGAATCTGCCAAAGCTTCAAAAGGCTTCTTTAACTGGCTCAGGAAAAATCTGGGGAACAGATAATATGGATTGGCCCATTATCCTGCCTATTTAAGGATTATGTTGCATTAATCTAATAATTGTGATAGTAATGCCTCATCCCAGAATGTTAAGACGCATCGATCCAAACATGTGGGCAATTCCAGCTCTTCTCCCAGAACACCAAACCGGGGCAAAGGGGACCCAAAGAAGGAAGTTATTTAGGATTATATCGGGGCGGGCAAAAAAAGCCCCAAGCATATTTCTGAAAATAAAGCGGGCAAGGGAAGGCAGAAAGGGAAAAACGCAACTTATGTCTGCTGCAGAAAATGGGGAAGAGTCCACTGTGGGGTCTCTTTTGGAAAACGGGGAGGATTCCAATAAGGTAAATAAAAAAGGGAAAACCGCATTGATGTTTGCTGCAGAAAATGGGCACACAGGAGCAGTGCGCATACTCATGGGCCATAGGGCAAAGGCATATTTTAAGGACAAACCGGGGAAAACCGCAGCAGATTATGCCAGGGAAAACGGCCATGAGAATACGGCCAGGATTATTGAGGGGGAACTTGCTGCACTCAACCGGGGGCTTGCGGAAGCAAGAAAAAAGAAACAGCGTGGAGAGGAAAGCTACTATTTATGCAGGGGCGCAGGCCCGGATTCCTCCTGAGCACTTTAACGCTTATTTTTTAAACCTGCCTTTTGATTAGTTGGGCATGGGGAACAACAATGGAACAATCATGCTTTTAGCCATTGCAGCAATTTTCATCTTTTTCGGATGCACACAGGATATAGAAGAAATGCAGGAATTGCAGGAAACACGGGGAGAGCCACCATACCTGTACGGCCCGCTTAGTTACAACTATGATGAATTAGTGTCTCCTTTGGAGGAACCTGAAGAAATTTTTGGATGCAGCCCTCCGGAAATGGGTGACTACTGTGCTGGGCAGACAAGATATTATGATTTTGAATGCAAGGATGGGGAATGGCAGTACAAAACCCAGGAATGCACATATGAGTGCTCGGAAGGTGCGTGCATAAATACTGGATGCCCGCCCTGCTCTGATGGGGACCCCTGCACTACGGATTACTGTTCAAATGCGCCAAACTATGAATGTGTGCATATTCCAATACCCGGATGTGGAGGGGAAATGCCGGCAGGGCAAAAAGCATGCAGCCCGGTTGCAGGCCCGGGAAGCTATATAATAATAGATGTTTACCCTGCAGGTGCTCCAGCAGATAGCACAGAGCCGTTTATGACCCAGAAACTTGCCCCTGGGGAGAGAATGTGGATTGATGATGATGACAGCATTTATTTTGATTCGGTTTTCCTGGAAGGGAATTGCCCGGAATGCTATTATCCGCCAATCCTAAAATGGCCCCCGTCAGTAAAACTCATCATAACAAAAGACCTTGCCGGGCAATTGGCAACCTCCCTCAAAAACGAAGGGGAGATGGGGTATATGTGCATTCATGGGGAGTGCAACAAGGGGGTAATCGGGAGATGCACAGACTATGTGTGCGGAACTTCCATGCGGTTTGTAGTAACTGAGATAAACCTCACCCTCGAGTGCAGTTAGATAGGATTATAATAGCTTCCAGGCAATAAAGCTAACGGGAGGAAGACCAATGAAAGAATTGAGCATTATTACGGACAACAGGATAGGTACTCTCGCGAATGTCGCTGAAGCGCTTGGTGGAGTCGGGATAAATATCGAAGCAATTGCCGCATACGAGCAGGGGGGGAAGGCTG
>DAOUYQ010000088.1 GCA_030666035.1 Microcaldota archaeon | reverse complement strand
AACCGGGCGGCACTGGAATAGATAGTAGGGGCGGACACCATGCTCTGCCATTTTGGAAAATAAAACATATAGCACATCAGCATCGTCGTTTATGCCTTTTAGGAAAACTGTTTGGTTATATACAATAAGGCCCGCATCGTGCATTAAATCAAGTGATGCTATGGATTCTGGGCTAAGTTCATTTGCATGTTCAAAATGGGTTGAGATTTGGATGCATTTGCCTGTTTTTTGCTCGTAGTTTTTCAATAAGCTAACAAGCTCTTTGGTAATCCGCTGGGGATAATATGCAAATATTTTTGAGCCAAAGCGAACTGTGCTTATGTGCTCAAGCTCCTTGTTTGCGAGGATGTCCAAAATAGCTTTAATAGACTCATCAGAAAGCATTAAAGCGTCTCCACCTGAGAGCAAAATTGTGTTAATCTCTTTGTGCTGCTTAAGGTAATCTATTGCTTTTTTATTTGGAAAAGTGGATTCGGCAGATGCGCCGGTTCCTTCAAAGAAAAGCCTTTTGCGGAAGCACTCGCGGCATAAGCCTGCACAAACATTGCTCACAAGAGCGAGTGCAGTTGAGCCATATTTATGCTGCAGGCCAGGTGCCTTTACATTAGTGTGTTCACCGCTTGTATCAAAAGAGCCCTGTTCTTTTTGTTCTTGGTCTTTTTTCATTGTGTAATAGATGTCTAATTCTTCTTTTGTGGGAACAACCAATTGCCGCAGGGGGTCATCTGGATCATTAAGATCCATGAGAGTTACGAAATATTCTGAAGTTAAGAGGGGAAAGGGAAGGCCGTGTTCTTCTTTGAGGGCAAGCAGTTTGTCCACTTCAGCAACGCCTAAGGATGAAAGTTGGTCTAAGCTTGTAATTGGTTTTGGCAATTCTACATATGTTGGTTTATACTCTTTTATGTTCATGGATAACACCTATAATTTGCATCTAAAAACAAGAATGCTATGAGTAAACTAGCTGAATTCTTCCTAATAAGTGCAGAATATTCTTTCTCCTCGCAGATTATTAAAGGTTTTGGAATTTTGGAAAAATGTTAAAGATACACTCAATTAATTATTGGAAGATATAAAAGAGCATTATAATATGGGATTAAAGCCAACTGAAAGCCGCTTTGCAACTTTATGCAAAATTCCAGCAAAATCTTTGCGGAGGCTTTCTAGTGTTTCAAGTATATTGTTATAACCCAATCTTGTTTGCACACCATCCTTAGTTGACTCGCTAATAAGTATAAATCCTGATTCTGTTTTTTCGAAATTATCCACCGATACTCCTTTCTTCGCAAAGCATTCCTGGACACTTTCAAATGAAACTGCACCGAAGAAGAAACTTTGCATTATGTCCCACTTTTCAAAGGCAGTTTTTTTGTCTTCTGCAATCTGGAGCAGCTTGCCCATGGAGTTGTTGGCACTTCTTGTAGACCCGAAAAGGGCATATGAAGCAGACGTTTTAATTAGGAAGCCTTTTTCCAGCCCAAGTGCTTTTTTCTCTTCAGCTGGTGTCTCATCCCATCCTTTAGCAATAGCATGGGCAAAAAAAAGCAGGTTGCCGGGGGGCGAAATGGGAAATTCCAGGTCTTCCCTAACTAGGGTATATATAAGTGGTCCAATGTTTGTGCCTTCATTTTGTTTCATGATTTTTTCCAATTTTGGAGTTTGGGCCATTATTGCGGCGTTAATCATTTGCTTGCATTTCCTATGTTCTCGGGAATCGAAAATCTTTTTTGTTTTGGAAATCCGCTCCAGCATAATATATCACAGGTTTTTTCCAAATAAATTGCTCAGTTAAAATATTTAAAACCTTTGTTTACATCTTTGTGACACATTTTAGGCTCTAGCCGGCATATATCTAAGTGAAACAGGGAAAAATATCGGGTTTATTGCTGTGGCCCGGAAGGGATTCTTCAGGCCAAAATGAAATTTTTGTCCGCTGTTGTATCTTTAGCTTGTCTGAAGAGAGGTGGTCGGATCGTGAACTTCGTTCACGAGAAGAAAGCGTAAGATTTCTCAGAGACCACACAGAAATTTTCAAATTTACAACTCAAGAACAAAAATACTAAAAAAGAAGCTATGCTTTTGCTTCCTTTCCTCTCCTTTCCGCCCGCGCAAGCTCTTCAGGCTTTTTCTTCTTCGTTTTCTTGTGTTTCCTGGGCTCAGCACGGGCCATCTTCACTCCTCCGCCTTTTGTTTCCCCCATTGCCAGCTCCTTAGCTATCTGCTTTCCGTACCTTCTTGTGGCAGCAGCTTCCATTACCATTGCATCGGTTGAGCTCATTAGCCCAATTCTGGCCAGCACCTTTGAGATTCTGGCCCCGGGCTTCTTCAATTGCTTTCCTATGTTCTGCAGTTTGCCAAGGTCCTGTTTTAGCTCTTTTGCCTCTTCGCCTTCAGCTCTTCCAAGATCGCCCATAATCTGCTCCTCTATCTTATCTATCTCTTCTGCAAAAAGTTTATTCAGCCTTTTTTGCACTCGTAGCTGGAGCCTTTTTTTATTCAGGCGGCCAATTTTGACCTGCATCTCATCTTCAGAAACAACCTTGCACAAATATCCTATCTCTTTTGCTTCTTTTTTCCTGCTCCGCATCAGCTTTTCGAACTCGTATATTTCAATCTGGGTACTTGTTGCCCGGTTATTGTATAATGCAAGAAAATGGGAAATGTTTTTTCCCTCAAACTTCTTTAGGTATTCTTTCCTTTTTTTTGCAAGGTCAAAATTCTTCTTTTTTAGGTGTTCTAGCATTTTTGCATATGCAGTATAGCTGATGTCAAAAGCGTCTTTTAGGAAGGGATCTCCTTCTTTGGCTTCCCTGAGAAAGGATACTGCAGGCCGGTCCCGGCGGGCTAACTTTTTTTTGAGCAATGAGGTTTTTCCGTATTCAGAAATATTTTTTGAGAACCAGCGCTCTGCTGCATTCCGCTCTTTTTTGGAGAGCTCTTCAATCCTCCCTGGAATCAGTTCTTTTTTTGCCACTGCCACTCTTGGCTTTTCAGCTGCTTCCGCAGAGGCATAAAGCTTTTTAAGTTCTTTTTTGGGAAGCCGTGTGAAATCCATTTCATTTTCTGAAATCCAGACAATGTCCCTTTTTTTCTCTTGCCTTGCCTTGGTAAATTCTGTTGGTTTTTTTCCGGTTTCCTTATCCCTTTTTTCAAGCTCTTTTGCAACATGGCGCGGAGGCGCCATGCCGTGCTCGTCCCTGAGTTCCCTCCAAAGGTTAATTCGTTCCAGCCTGGCAAGATTAAGTTGGCGGCGGTTGCCGCTTGCCTTTGCCTGCTTAATTTTCCGGCTGGTTAGGGCAAGCCGGGTCTTTAATTGAGAAACACTTTTTTTCATTTTCTGGGCCAAGATAACACCTATACTCTTTCTTTTGCAGTATTTATAAATTTATTTATAAATATTTGGCTTTAGTTTTGCTATATTTTCTATATACCTCTTCCAATATTTGGTTTATTTTCTTTTCTGCATAAGAAATGGCTACGGACATGCGCGTTATGGAGTTCGAGCCCTTTTCTTTAACCAATTCTATCATTTTAATACTGGGGGCTGCACCCCCATTTACATCCACACTCTCATGCGTAGCTTCAAGCACCTGTATATTAATTATTGCACTTGTGATAGCAATTCCCTTATATATCTCCCTCAGGCTTTCTACGCTGAATTCGCTTAACTTGCCAGAGCTGCATTCATTTAATTCATTAATGAATTCTTTCTCTTTGCGGATTTCCTTTAGCATGTTTCCAAGGCTTACTGCAGAAGTATTCTTGAGTGAAAAAAGTGCATTTGCAGGCTTAGCCGGATTTCCAAAATCATTGTTTACCCAAAGGTGGGTTATGTCCCTTCCGTCAAATGTTTTGTCCCATCCCTCTCCAATAGCAATTGCAAATTGTTCCATCTCAGCCGGAGGAGTTGCAACAAACGGGAGCTTTTCTCCTAAAATCCTTTTTTCGCTTCCAATTGGAGAAATAAGGCAATGAATCATAATAGCATCAAATGCACTAAAGTGGTTTTTATCAGTACGGGGGCCATCCAGTTCCTTCATTAGGTATTCTAAAAGCTCTGTTTCTGCTTTTTCTTCTGCTTCTTCCGGCCCATTACTAATCCTGGAGCCGCCCATCGCTTTGCCGCAGCATTCCCTATCTCTAAGTATGCGCTGAATCACTTCATAAGGATTTTTGCATATCCTGGAGGTGAGGGGGCCCTGTCCAGCCATGTTTGAAAGGATTATTTCCTTCGATTTTTTAAATTTGGGGTTAGCAAAAACCTTTTGCGTAGCAGGAATGCTCTTTAACATAATGTATATATTAGGCCATTAAACTATTTAAATGCTTCTTTTTTGCACCTTTTTACCACACTCAGAATGCAGTTAAGAGCATATACGCAATTGCAATTAGAACTGTTATTGCGGCTGCCAGCACAATCCCTGAATTTTCGCGTGCTGCCTATTTTGCGGCATTT
>DAOUYQ010000139.1 GCA_030666035.1 Microcaldota archaeon | reverse complement strand
CATGAACATCTGCTCCAGCTCTGTTCCATGAAAGCCTTTATTTGAGTGTGCCAGGATGTCTCGCCCTACCGGAGTTGCTTTTACGCGCAAGTAGAGCTTTTCCGGGTCGCTCTCTGCAATTTTCTTGAGTTGGGGGACTGTTAGCTCTCCTGCGGAAACCAGGTAAGGGTAAATTTCATCCCAGGTTTTGCCGCTCCTCCTGGAAGCGATTATCGTCCGCAGATTCAGGATATCCCATTTCCGCATAAGCATGTTCACTACGGGAAGCCCATCTTCGGGAGTGAAGCTCCTTACCTTATTTACTACATCTTTATAATGGACTTCCGCAGCCATCTCCAGGAACTTGGAGCCTTCCCTGGGATCAAAATAGTCCAGGAGCACTCCCCCTGTCAGGACTTCCTTATAATATGTCCGCTCAAGCATCGCAATCATTGCATCAAAGGTCCTTTGGTTCATTAAATCCTCATAAAAGGATTTCTGGAGGATGAGGGCCTTCCTGGCTTTCACCCTTGTGCTTGCATAGCCATATGTAAGCTGCCTGTTGTAGAACAGTTTTCCCAATGACTTGAGCAGATTCATTTGCATATCACCTGAACATGCGCCCATAAAGCTTCTTTCTCAAGAGTTCCTTTTTGTCTTCAAAAAGCGTCTCCAGGCTGCAATCCGCCCGCACAGAGCCATCGGCGGATTCAATAACTGCGCCACCCATTCCGGAAAAATCTTCCACTACCCTGGCTTTTATTTCCTTGAGAAGCTTCTTGTCCCCTTTGCAAACATGCACAACCGGGTTTGGAACGGAAAGCTCAGCAACGCCTTCCTTGACCCTATCTTTAAGGAATTTTGGGTAACCCGGAGATGTCCTGAAGGTTGAGAGCTTTTTGTAGAGCCCGGTCATTGCGCTTATTATCACGGATTCCCTTGCGTCCCCCTCAATCTTTTTGGCTTCCAATTTTGCCCATGCAATGCGCTCACGCTGCTGTGCAAAAACAAATGCATCTGCTTCTGCTTCTGCTGCGCCAAGCATGCTGGAAACTTTTCGCTTTTTCTCCTTGAGATACTGCTTTTTCTCAGCTTCCGCTCCATTGGTTATTGCGCTCGCCCCCTTTCTTGCTTCTGCAAGAATGTCGGCGGTGAGATGGTCAATGCCCATGTCCCACACCTCCTTCTAATATAGAAAGGGGATTACGCTCCGATCTGGCCGATGAGCAGAAACGCAATTACGAAAGCGAGAATCACGAGTGTCTCCGGAAGTGCAAGGCAAATAAGCACTTTGGTAAACTCCTCAGGCTTCTCAGCCAAAACTCCCATGCCGCTTGAACCAATAGAGGCCTGGGCCATACCGGTAGCAAGTGCTCCGATTCCAATTGCTAAACCTGCACTAAGAGCAATAATCCCTTCTGCAGGAAATCCTGTTATAATTTCTTCTGCTGCCATATTTTTTCACCTATTTCTTGATATTTATCATGAATGGAGCGAACTCCGCTCCTCCGCCGTGGAAGAACTGACCATAGAACTCAATCAAGTTCAGACGGCCGCCTTGTATGAGGCATTCCACCATTGCAAGGCCCATATTCGCCAAGTGGAGAAGGACCAATAGTGGAAGCATAACAAGTGCAAAAACAATTCCCTGGTCAGGAGTAGGTATAAATGTATCATTTATAAGCTCAGCCAGCAATACTCCGACTAATCCCACTGCCGCAATACGGGCATATGAGAGAATGTTTCCAAGAAGGGATGGAATCTCCACAAGTCCCATGGCGCCTTCAGTAAATGCCATTACTGCAATAGACGCTGCTAAAAGCCCCAGCCCCGCCATTCCCACTGGCTCTGGGAAGATGCCAAACATCATGCTGCAGACTGCCAGGAGGCCCCCAATCTCAATAAATATCCATGAGATTTTTGCAACTGCATGTTTCTTGTGGCCTTCATTCCAGGCATTGATTGCACCTAAGAGGAAACCCAGGGCAATATGCAGCATTCCCAGGAGAATAGACATTGCTAGCAATAGGGGAAGTTGGTGGGATCTTGAAAACCCATGATAGATTGGACCGGTAATTCCCCAGTTTGCAAGATTAATTATGCCCCAAGCCTGGAAGTGCTCTAAGATTTGATATATTGTCAGCCCCATCCATTCGTTGAAGAATAGGCCAAAGATGATTCCTGCAATTGCAGAAAAGCGCCAAACTGAGGCTACCCCGTAACCAAGGCCACCCTTCTTCCATTTGGTCATCAAGAAACTGGCAACAAAAAAGGATACTACCCCATAAACTACGTCCCCCAGCATCATTCCGTAAATAAGCGGAACAGTAATATAGAGTATAATTGTTGGGTCCAGTTCTGCGTGCTTTGGAAGCGAGAAAAGCCGCACAAGAAACTCTCCGGGATATGTTGAAGCAGGGTTGTCCAAAACAACCGGGGGCTCTTCTTTCCCGCCAGAAATTTCTTCAATGAATACTTTGCTCCCGAATTTTGTTTCAAGCTTATTTTTAACTGAGTTATACTGGTCTGCCCTTGCCCAAGCCTCCAGGATGAATGTGCTCTCCGCAAAGCCCATCTCCTTTGTGATGACTGCGCGGTCTGCCCAGAGGGTGAGTGCATATTCCAGCTTGATTACATCTTCCCCATATTTTTTGGCCAGTTGCGCGATTTCCTGCTTTAGTTTCTCCTTTTCCCCATTCAGCTTGGAAATCCTGGAGAAAATGTCCTTCTTCGTCTGTGATGGGGTGGAGATTCCTTCGAGCTCAATTGGCATAAAGCCATATTTGCCCAGTGTGAGCTCAACTGATGCATCCTCGGTTGGGTATGCAATAACAAATATTCCTTCCTTCCCTGCCAGGCAGGAATCTGTTGCTGCACCTTTAAGCTCCCGCTTTAGGGCAGAGAATTTTGCCATGGGAACGCAGCCCACAATAACGGAGAGGGCCTTTGCATCAAGTTTGGAAAAGTCCATGTTGAAAGAAGAGAGCTTTTCCACATCCTTCAGCCTCCCCTTGAGAGTTGAGATTTCATTGGAAGCGTTGTCCATCAGGGTATACTTCCTGCGGAGGCCCTCTTCAATCCTGAATGCTTCTGCCTTCTTTAGCGTTGTTTCCAAATCCATTTCCAGGTCTTTGGGGAATTTCCCCCTAAGGCCAAGCATGGATTTTATGGAACGCAGGCGAAGAAGGCTTGGGGAGATGCGGTCATACATCTCCATCGTCTTCCCGGTTTCGAATCCTTCGGATTCAAAGCGGCGTATTTCCACCATGCCAAGGCGGTGAAGTTCGGTGAGGAGTGGGTG
>DAOUYQ010000073.1 GCA_030666035.1 Microcaldota archaeon | reverse complement strand
ATTTCATCCCTGTGCTTGGTAATATCAGCAAACCACTGCTTGGACATTGAGTATTCAACAGGAAACTTGCACCGGTCATGCACCTTTATAACCTGGGGAAGGGTCTCCTGCTTTACTATGTTTCCCTCAGCCTTGAATTTTTCAATTATTTTTTCCTTTGCAACTGCTGGCCTGAGGCCATCGAATTCCCCTGTTCCAGTGAGCTTTCCGTATTTATCCAAAATGGAGATAATCGGAAGCTTGTGCCTATATGCCCACACGATATCCTGCTTGTCGCCAAAGGTGCAGACCATGAGAAGGCCGCTTCCATACTCCCTGTCCACATCTTTATCTGCAATTACTTTCACTTTCTTCCCAAGTGCGGTAGTAACTTCCTTGCCTTCGAGATGCCTATAGCGGGAATCTTCCGGGTGGAAAAGCACTGCAACGCATGCATACATTAATTCCGGGCGCGTTGTGGCAATAATCAGGTCTTCGCCATCCGGCCCGGTAAATTTAATGTGGTTTAGGGCTGTTTCGCGCTCCAAATCTTCAGTATCTGTTTTTGCAAGTGCGCTCCCGCATTTGTAGCACCAGAAAACCGGGTGCTCCCCCCTGTAAACCATTCCCTTGTCATACATTATATGGAGGGAAAGCTGCACTTTTTTGTGATAATCCGGGTCTAATGTGCGGTACTGGTGCTTCCAGTCCGGAGAAAGCCCCAAGCGAATCATGGACTCTTTCATTTTTGCAATCATCTGGCCGGTCCATTCCCTGCACTTCTCCCTAAATTCCTTTCCTGGGAGCCTCCCGCATTTCTTTTCCACTTTTGTTTCAGTTGGAAAGCCCTGGGTGTCCCATCCCTGCGGGTAAAATACATTATAGCCGCGCATCCGCTTGTAGCGGGCAACAAAATCAAAATATGCATAAGAGAGGGCGTGGCCCATGTGCAATTCCCCGCTCGTGAATGGTGGGGGGGTATCTATTGCATATGCCTTTCTCTCATCTAAGTCATGGAATGTGTAGGTTCCGTTTTTTTCCCACGTCTTTTGCCATTTTTCTTCAATGGCCGTTGAAAACCTTTTTTCGAACATGAATAATACCCCAGAAAGTGAGACTATTGTAGCTTATTAAACCTTTAAAACTAGTCGGCAGGGGACTTGACGCAGATGAACTGGTAGAAATCCGCATCCCGGCGGATGCCAGGAACATAATCCGAAAAAACTTTTATCTCGCTGAAGCCTGTCTTGAGAAGGAGATCCACGAACTCTGAAGTTCCAAAAGGATAGAGAGTGAGGTATCCGACTTTCCCGGAATGCAGGTGCACGTACTCCATCACAAGCTCATCATCAGAAATTTTAACTGGCGCAATGGAAACCCTGTCTGTTCCGCAGTAAACATATTTGCTGGAATACCGGAAATTTTTCCTGTCGCTTAATATCTCGTTCCTATGCCTGCGCATATAGTCATAATTCCTGGTATCTATGAAAAGAAGTCCATTCTGCTCCTTAAGAAGGGCTTTGAAATTGCCCAGTACGCGCATCTGGTCTTCCCGGCTAAACATATATGTGAGGGAATTGCCCATGCACAATATTGCATCAAAACCCAAAGTGGTTACCATAGAGCCAAAATTATCCCTGTATTTACCAAGCTCTCTCCAGTCGTAGGCAGTAATGGCCAAATCTGCGCCCTTTTCCCTTGCTTTTGCAAGCGCTATGCTGCGAAAATGCGCGTCTATCTCATTTCCAACAATCCGGTCAAAGCCCTGTGTAAATACTTCATGGCCATGCTCAAGAAGATAAAGAGCGTCCGCCCCTGTACCCAAGCAGGCATCAAAAATACTGCTGCAATTATTCCAACCTAGCTTCTTGAGGAGGAAACGGCCATGCGTCTCCAGCCGCTTTTTTGGGCATATAAGGTCATCCCATATCTCCGCGAGGACTCTGCTGTTTTCGGAATTAATGTTGCTGGACATCTCCGGCTGCATGGGTGGGCCAAAAGGGGCTTTCTTCCGGGAAGTGCATTTTCCCTGGGCCCGCTCAGGTTTTTTGTATTCCATGGTTTTTTACGGATATTAACGTAATAATATAAGTTTCCAGAGATTTTTGTTTCAAAGTGATAAATTTTTATAGTTATATTACGGTAATGGTTCATGGTTTCGCTAAAAGACCTCGACCGGAAAGACCGCATGATACTCTCCGAACTGGACAAGGACTGCAGGCAGAGCAATGCAGAAATCGCCCGCAAGCTGAAGCTGGGGAAGCATGCTGTATCCTATCGCATAGCGCAGCTTGAGAAAAACAGGGCCATACGGAATTACTATGCAATAATAGACATGTCCTGCCTTGGGTGGCAGTCTTATCGCGTATACCTGAAGCTCCGGCCCATGGAAAGAGATGATTACTCAAAGCTGACCGATTATCTGGTAAATTCCCGGAGCACGTGGTGGGTGGGGGAAATGGATGGGGAATGGAATCTTGGGGTTGTTGTCTGGGTGCCCAGCCACTATGAATTTGAAAAATTCTGGACCCCATTTTCAAAGAAGTTCCAGCAGTTCATAGAAAAAAACTTGGTATCGGTGTACCTTAGGTTCAATTCATTCTCCTATGCATTCCTCAGCAATGACACCAGCAAAAGAAAAAAATATGTTACCGGGGAAGGCAAAAGAAAAAAAGTGGATGAAAACGACTTGAAGATTCTTAATGTAGTGGCAGGCCGGGCAAGGCTGGGAACTGTTGAGATTGCAAAAGAAACTGGCCTTAGCCCAATACAAGTGTCATACCGCATCAGGAAACTCATAAAGGATGGCGTAATAAAGGGGTTCAGGGCAAATATTTCCCTGGATGACCTGACTATTTACAAAGCAGATTTTCAGCTTAAAAGCATTCGGAAAAGGAAGGAGATGTTTTCATTTGCATTAAATGAAAAATGGAGTGGATATGTAGATGAATCAATTGGATTCGCTGAGTTTGAGCTGGAAGTGCTGTGCCCAACATACCAAGAGTTCAAAGGCATAATCGAACGGTTTAAATCCAGATTCTTCAGCGAAATAGACCGATACCAATTCGAAATCTACAGCCGGGTGCTGAAGATAAGGTATTTCTAAAACAGAGTCGGAGGTCAATTATGATATCAATGGACTCTTATATACTGGAAAGAGTAAATTTGCAACTTGGTTATTCTTCTTGGGAGAGTTGAATTGGATCGAATACTCGTCTGGCTTTTGTTTTACTTGATACAATAACTGCTTAATTTCTGTTTTCGAAACTGCTCTGCCAAACAGTTTTGACAACTCATCGCTTGCATCCAATATTTCAACTCCTACGATTTTTCCATCACTACTCATATCTATCAGAATGTGTTCAGTAAACTCAATTGTGTGGTGCGCCTTCTTGATATTAACATCTAATACAATGGCATCTGCTTCGGGATCATAATCCACATTCTTCATGATATTCGCCTCATTTCCAACATTTATATCTTTTTCCATTAACGTTTTTTCATCATCGCTTTTTCGCACTTATACATCTTTTGCTGGATTGATTTAGTTGTTTTATACACGCTAATTAAGCGCATTTGGTTATTTAAAACGACTATGTAAGCGATGAAACCTCCTTCTGGAGCCCGGTAATACAACTTGAACTTTCTCTCAGCCGGGGAATCTGAATCCTGCTCAACTACTAGGTAAGGATCGTTCCCATGTACATCCTTCTCAAATCTGGGAATTGTTTCTTCGGTTCTGGTGATTATTGCCCTTTTTACAGCTCTGTCTATCGAATGTGATGTGTACTTCAAACTCCGTGTTTTGTTGTGGAGTAGTTTTCTGAAGAATTCCTTGCTGATTCTCTTTTCCAAAAAAATCCCCTTCTTGTTAGTAGGTTATGTTTGGGATTTAATAATATTATTCATGCCTGCTTTCCACTGCGATTCATGGAATATGCAAACTTATGAAGTTTTAAAGGTCAAGTGGATAGGTGCATTATGAAAAGGCGGAAAAGAACCGAAGAAGATGGTCCCCACACCCCACAGTTCAAAAAATCACAATGAATAAGCTAGAATTCAGATAAAAGAAGGAAAGTTCGTGGCCTTAGAAGGTCTTAAATCACAGGTCTAAAGATTCTTTACCAATAAGCTAAAACTGATCAGAAGAAATTCTCATCCCATCAATCGCAGCAATAGTCTTTACTCCGGTTTCTTCCTCTATTTCTGCTGCCTTCTTTTCTGCAGGATACCTAATCATCTTCATTCCCAAATGTGTAATAAGTACAAGCTTGGGCTGCACCCTTCCAATCAATTTGGAGGCGTCTTCTGCAGTGAGGTGGCCATGGTACCTGTCTGGAATGGGCTTCATAACATTCAAAATAAGCAAATCACAGCCATCAAAAACGTCCGTCATTCCTTCGTAGTATTCCGTATCCCCGGTGTATCCAATTTTTTTTCCATCCATCTCAAGGATGAAACCAAATGCGGGGAAACTGTCATGGATTGCTTTTGTAAAAATGAACTTTCCTTCTTCAAAGTCAAACTCTTCCCCTGGTTTTGCATTAACTATTTTCTCAACTCTGGTTAGATGGTATTTGCTTATGGACTGTCCATCGGTTGCCCCTTCTAAGGAATCATCCCCACCAATTAGGATTCCCTTTCTATCCAGGCCATACCTGCTCATTCCCTCAATAAGCGCCCCTGCATCGCTTATGTGGTCTATGTGGGAATGGGTAACAATAATCATGTTGGTTTTGAGCGGGTCCAGGCCCAGTTTTCTCATGTGCACTAATGCTCCGGGGCCCGGGTCCACATGGATATTTTTGCTTCCGAAGATGATGAATCCTCCGGTTGCACGGGTCTGGTTGATTAGGTTGATTCTTCCCCCGCCTGTTCCAAGAAATATGATTTCCATGATTGAGGTTAATGCTGGAGAAATTATAAAGAGTTATTTGTTTGCGCCTTTGGCGCAATAGCCCCATATAGGTTCCATACGTAAATGTTTTTCTGCCAGAAGTTTAGTTTTATATTTTCTATAATATTATAGCAAAAATATATAATTATTAACTTTTATTATAAAATGAAAACATTTATAAATTACATTATTCATAATAAAT
>DAOUYQ010000145.1 GCA_030666035.1 Microcaldota archaeon | reverse complement strand
CCGGGACCATACAGAGGGATTTGGGCTCGGAAGCGGAGTCTGGGCAAACCTGGTTCCTTTTTCTGATGACCATTATCTGCAATTTTCCCAGGCAGTTGCCAAGAAGATTGGGGATGTTGAATCAGATTATCCAAAAGTAAGAAAGGCTGCAGAAGAATGGCTATCTGATATGGAGATTCGCAAAGAAGAACTGCCAGAAACTGTTTCCTCGCTGCAGCGTTATGTGAAGCACATAAAAACTACAATCAGGGAATGCAGGGAGTACCTGGAGAAAGAGGATAAAAGGAATTTTTGGAGGGGAATTGTTGAGAGGGATATGGGCTGGGTGCACATTCCTATAGAGAACATGGATGAAGGGGAAGCTGAAGTTGATGTTCATTTAGGAGAATTAGAGGAACTAGCCAGGGCATACCCTTATGATGCAACAGCAGCTGCCACGGCGGAAAGAGAACAGTGGGAACATATCGAGAATGGAAGATTATGGGATTAGGAATTTGTTAATCTGAGAAACTAAACGGTTTCTCAGATTAGGGCGGAGAGTAGTCACCTCCTATGCCTTCTTGAGGCTCTGGAGCGGGGATTGTTATGGCTTGACTCTCTTGGGGAACGCTCAGGGCCCTCTCGCGCTCCACGCTTGCCTTTTTTGTGTTTTGCCGGTTTTCCATAAGAACGCCCGGAATAATCTCCCTGCTCACCACGTTTACTTGGCCTTCGCCGGGATGAATCTCTTTGAGAATCATCGTGCCCCCCATAATCTCCACGGTTGCTCGGCCTGCGCCTGGAAGGCTCTCTTTCATAACTATCTTGAGCCCTGCTCCTGCTATTCCTGCTGGATCTGCGCCTGGAAGGGCTTTCTCTTGAAAGGCTCTTGTGCTCGCCACGCCCACTTCCTGATTCCCTGGAGCCATCAGCTGAACTGGGCTTTCTTCCCCTGCTCCTGGGCCTTCTGGAGCCACTATCCGTTCTGCTTCGCCCCTCGGGGCGCCTTCCGCCGCGGCCTCTTTTTGGCTCATCATGCGCAATTAAATTAATTACTGGTCCGCTCTGCCCCATGCGCCCGGTACGGCCAACCCGGTGGAGGTGGGTTTCCTTGTTTTCAGCCTTATCAAAATTTATGATGAGCCCTACGTTTTCTATGTGCAGGCCACGGGCAGCAACATTGGTTGCAACAAGGATAGTTACTTCGCCGTCCTTGAACCTATCAATAACCCGGCTGCGCCTGGACTGGTCCATGTCTCCCTGGAGCATGCCAACGCCATCTATTTTTCTGCGCCTGAGTTTTTCTTTTAGCCGGATTACCCCTCGTTTTGTCCTCATAAATATTAAGGTCTTTACTCCACGGTGCGAATCAAGTATCCTGTGGATTTCAGAAGTCTTATCTACGTGAGAAAGTTCAATATGTTCCTCATTTATTGTGGAAACAATCTTCTTTTCCCCTATTTCAATATATTCTGAATTCAGCATGTGCCGTGAGATTATGCCCTCAATTCCCTTGTCTATGGTTGCTGAAAAAAGAAGTGTTACCCGCTTGGAGGGGAGGTGGGAGAGAATCTCCAGGACTTCCTTCTGGAAGCCAATGTCCAGCATGTGGTCTGCTTCATCCAGGACAATTAAGTCAAAGCGGGAAAGATGGACCTTTCTCCGTTTGCATAAATCCTGCAGCCTTCCAGGGGTTGCAACAAGAATAGTATATCCATCCTGGAGCTTCCGCAGCTGAATGGGCACTTTTTGCCCTCCATATACTGCGCAGGTATTCAATTTATGCCTCTGGCCAAGCTCCTGGAGCTCTTTGGATACCTGCATTGCAAGTTCCCGTGTGGGAACTAATATGAGTGCTTTGGAAGTGGAACCGGTTACAATCCGCTCAACTATGCCGATTCCAAAAGCGGCTGTTTTTCCGGTTCCGGTCTGGCTTCGCACAACCAGGTTCTTCCCGGCAATTATTTTGGGAATAGCCTTTTTTTGCACTTCGGTTGGCTGGCTATAGCCACATGCGTTTATTGCTTTTAGGGTTTTTCCTGAAAGGCTTAAATCACTAAATTTCATTATTATCGCTCTTTTTAAGGAATAGATTTATCTGCTTTCTAAGCATTGATTCTTAAGGCAGGCGTTCATGCAAAATGTGCTAAAAACACCCATGCACAAAAAAGTTTCTAAATCTCCTTGGATTGATTGTGTTTGCATGTATTTATAAATGTGATGTTTATGGTTATTTGTGGTTCGGAATAAAGGAGAGGCATGTTTCCAGTGCATACTTCAAAGCCCGGGGAGTTTAGAATTCTAATAGATAGTGTTAAAAAGTGGTATTGAGTAATAATGCTGGGTGCATTGACATGAATACCGTTGCTCATGAAGAAGTTAAGCAAACTAAACCAATTGGGCCAAATAAAAGGCGCTTGGATGAGGCAGTGATTAATGCGTTGGGGCGGGTTGGCCTATATCACCTTCGCCACCACACTGATGCTGCGAAACGGCGCATGGTGTTGAAGCATGTATCAAAAAACAATCCAAAAAGGCTGCCAATTGGATCAATGCGGCATGTGGCAAAATCTGAATTTTGGGCTTTGCTTGAAACAGATCCCGGGAAAGCAAAGAAACTTGCAGAAGAACTGGAAGATGTGAAGGGAATTAGGGATGAGATATGCAGGCACTGGCCAAGTGCGCTGCAGAAAAAAAATCCGAGAAAGGCCGCAGAAGAGATAGCTGAGGCCGGGCTGTTTGGAAAACTTGCAAACCGGAAGGCTGTGATGCTAAGGCGGATGGCTGAAGAAGCAAGAGGAAGCCCTAATTTGGGAAAGGCCAAAGAACTTGTGGAAATCGCAGAGAGAATTGAATCTGTTTTTGAGCTTGGCAGCAAAAAGTGAAAAAGGGAAACAACCTGGGAAAACTACTCAACAGGATTTCAGGGATTAATGAATATTATGGGGAATTGGCCGGTTATTTTTCCAGCTCTTTTAGCCTTTCCTCTATTTCCTTTTTATCGGCTTCAAGCTCTTTAAGCTCTGCTTTAAGAAACTCAGTTTCCTCCTCTTTTGAGGGAACAGCAGGCGCCCTTGGAGGCATGTATGATTCATAACCCCATCCAGGGCCCCATCCATAGCCTCTTCCGCAGGGCCCATAT
>DAOUYQ010000015.1 GCA_030666035.1 Microcaldota archaeon | reverse complement strand
AGCTTCCCCTCCGCTTCATCGAATACAGGTGCAACAAATGCGAACTGACCGAGAAAAGCATAAGCAAAGAAAAGAAAGCCGAACCCAAAAAGTGCCCAAAATGCGGGGCAAAAATGGACATAGATATCGATGAGCCCCTTGTAGATGAACTAATCGACCGTGCAAATAAACACAATATAAAAGTCGAAGTAATCTCAAGCAATACAGCAGAAGGCGCACAATTCCTAACCGGCTTTGGGGGAATCGGCACATTTCTCAAATATAAAAAAAGAGGATAATCGCCCCCTAAAGCTAAGAACGAAACCCGACAAGAGGAGGGTTGAGGGCAGAAGACCTGCTTATTTTAGAGCAGAAAACACAAAGACCCAAGCAGGAAAACGGAGTTTTTTGACAATTTTTGCTTCGAAGTAAAACGTTGATAAAAATTGACACAAAGACCCAAGCAGGAAAACGGAGTTTTTTGGTTCTGAGTGAACAAGTTCACTTCTCGTGAAGCAAGCTTCACGATCCGCTTTTTGCGTAGGTTAAAACTGTAATAAAAAGCGATTAGGGGAAAGTGTGCGAGTCCCCTGGGGGCGGAATTTCATCAGTTGCATTTGATTCATTTGATCCTGGCACCTCTGCTTCCGGAGCAGCTGTTTCATTTATGCCAGAACCTTCGCCAACTATCTCCTCCATCTCCTCCAGGCCTTCGGGAGTTACCACATTTATGGAACAGAGCCCCTGCACATATGCCTCGTTTACCCTTACAAGGAGGCCCCTGCTGTAAAATTCAGGGGAATCGCCCCGCTCTATCCAGATAATTGCACTATCCTGGTCTTTTGCTGCCTGCTCGAGCAGTTTATAGCATTCGCTTATTGGCATCACGCCATCAGCTGTGTTGCAGACTTCCCCATCGTCAAAGGCAAATATTGTGAATGTTTTTCCCACAAGCCCGGGGCTGCCCGCATAATCGACCCCGCACTGCATTATGTTGTTCTTGCTCATTGGATATCCTGAAAGATTCCTCAGGTCCTCAATTAGGTAAACCTTCTGGGCCGAGAGCAGGTGTGTTGCAAATTCCTCTTTGGTTGTATTTGTCTGCCCTTGCTTAAAGGGGGGGGAGTATTCCGCCCCAGTTGCATTTTCCTGGTCCGGGAAAACTATCTCCGGAAAAGGAGTTGTGCAGCCTGCAAGAAGCAGTGCACCCAAGACAAATATGATTGTAAGTTGCTTTGTATTCATTGAAATGCACCTATTCTGTTTCTGTTGTATTCATTCCTTCATTAAGGCTTTCGGTAGCATTTGCAGGCTCTGCTGCCAATGCTATTCCATTTAAGTCAACCTGGATAAACCCCTTGGCCACCTGGCATTCACTGAAATATTCCTCATCCCCACTAAATGTTCCCTTGTATACGAATCCTGTGCTGAATTGGGGGCTCTCCGCCACCGTAGTATAATGGAACATTATTATGGGCTCTTCCACACTATTGTAGCATTCTGCGAGCGTAACATTTTGCCCGTTTATAATGCACTCGCTGTTTGTTTTTTTATAAATTACTACATCCTTGCCTTCAAGCGAGCCTGCAAGCTCCTGGGCACAGCTTAGCATTTGCGCACTTGCACCGGAAGGAACATCTTCACTTTCCACGATTATTGAAACGTGGTTGCTGGAAAGCACATATGACTGGAAATCTGTAAAGCTTGCATCAGTTGAAGAAGATGCAAGCACATAATAGATGCCTCCTGAAACCACCCCGGCAAAAAGGATTGAGCATCCAAGGAGGAGTATCCCCAGGAAAAGCATTATCTTGTTCCGGAATACATTGCTGAAAGTCGCAAATGCAAAAAGGAATATGAAAACTGCAAGCGAAGAAATTGAAAAGAACGAAAGTGAGGAAACCAGAATTGGGGCATATCCCGAAACCTCTTCCCGGTCTTCCCGCTCAAGAGGAACCATCGTAGAGGCAAGGCCTGCAATTCCTGCATTGGTCTTTACCCCGGCCCCTTTAAATGTGTCCACAATCATCTCAGAGCCCTGGGAAGAGCCAAGAAGCGTGGATGCCTGGCCACTCAGGCTATTATATGCTTCAGTTATCTGCTCAAATTTCTCGGGTGAAAGCCCATCTACGAAGCTCCTGTCCTGGGTGCGTTTTTCCGCTTTTAATGCCGTGAATTCAGCAGCCGCATCCTCGGAGAGGTCCTTGGTCTCCAATGTAAAGAAAAGTGCATCTGCCCCCTCTTTTGCAATTACAGTAGTATTGTATATCTCCCATGAACTGGCAATCGAGGATGTAAGGACGTTGAGCTTTGCATCCAATTCATCAAGATTTGCATCTATCGTGCTAAAATCAGAAGCATTTGTATCCTCATCAATAGTGTCCATTATCTGCTGGACCCTTTCTGAATTTGTAAGAACGGTGTCATCAGAAACATATTCAAGCAGCTCATCTGCATCTGCAAGCACTTCTTCAGCCCTGGTTTTTTCCGGGGCATAAAGTGCAATATACTGCTCGGTTTGTTTATTGATGCTCTGGTACTCTTTCCTCTCCATTGTGGAATTATAGATTTTTACTGCAAGGAATTCATATTCCCCTATATATTCCAGGTTGGGGAGAAGTTCATCCAGTTTCTCTTCTACAGCATCCAGGTGCTCTTCATCAATTATAATCGGGGGGCATATGCCATAACACTCATTGCAGCTGTCCCCTCCGCTTGTATATGGGACCCTGAGGAGGGTTTCTTCCAGCTTTTGTTCGTACTCCCTCATTGCATCGATGTCATCCTTAAGCTCAAGGAACACATCATAAATGTTGGCTTCAGTAAGGTTGGCCAGGTTCTCAACTGTTTTATCATGTATCTCAGTCATCCTGTTGGAGGAAATTGCAAAATCCTGCAGCAGGGGCATTATCATGATGGGGTCGCTGCAGCCTAGGTAGTCTCCATATTCATCACAGAGCACGGATGCAGTCAGGTAACAATCATTTCCCCTGGATTCTTCAAGGGTTGTGGGAATGGATTCATTTGTGCATGGAAATGCGTGGAGGAAAATGCCCATCCTGCATTCTTCTTCTTCAACATTGGCCCACATGTCCCCATTCTCCCTGCTATCATGGTAAAGCTGGAGCAATGCAGAGATGTTGCCTATCTCCGCCTGGCTGGGATAATACTGGGTTACATAGTATTGGTATAGTGCGGCCTCGATTTCCGGTTCATTGTCCAGAATTTCCCCGTTTTTAAGGAGAAAGGCTTCTTCCCCATCAATATAAATTATTTCATATGATGCCTCAAGGGCACTGAAGGATTCAGAGCCTGTCTGGTTCTCTCCTTCATAAAAGTATTCCTGGAGCCCTGTGGAAAAGAGGACTCCTATCACAAGCAATAGGCATAAGGACAGTATTATTGGTCGCATAAGCTTATTTTTGGGAAGAAGAGATTTAAATACTTTGTTATTTTTCCCTTCTGACCATATAATCCGCAAGGGAAGCCAGAATTTCCCTTTTTTCTTCATTTTCTATAACGGTTAGTGCTTCTTTCGCCTCACCTACAAACTTATCTGAAACAGAATTGGCATAATCAATTGTGCCATGCTCTTTTGCAAGTGAAATTACCCAGGAGACTTCCTCATCACTCTTGACGGGCTTGCCAAGGATTTCAATTACTTTTTCTTTCTCTTTTTTGGGAAGAATGCCAATCAATTTAAGGGTGATCAGGGAGCGTTTGCCTTCTTTGATGTCCTCGCCAATCTCCTTCTTGTATTTTGAAGGGTCTGCAACCAGGTTCAGCACATCATCACGTACCTGGAAGGCAAGGCCTATTTTCTCTCCAAATATTCGAAGGCCATCCTGCACTTCCCTGGGAACACCTGCAGAATATGCCCCAATCTCGCAGGAAGCGCCTATGAGGGAGGCAGTTTTTCCGCTTGCCATCCCAAAATAATCCTCTTCTGAAATATTGAAGTTTCCACTGCGGTACCATTCAAGCTCAGTTCCCTGGCCATTCACTACCGAAGAAAACCCTTTCACCAGAATTTTCATTGCGCCCTGGAATTTTTCCGGCGGAAGGTTTCTGGATAAAAGGGTGGACCATACAACAGTATAGAGGGCATCCCCTGAATTGATTGCAATGGGAATCCCATACTGCTCATGGAGGGTAGGCTTGCCCCTCCTCACTGGAGAATTATCTTCCGCATCATCATGGATTAGGCTAAAATTGTGGAATATCTCTATTGCAAGCGCATAGGGCATTGCATCTTCTTCTTTTCCCCCTACTGCATCAGCGCATGCAAGTGTAAGAATTGGCCTTATCCTCTTTCCCCCCCTTGAAATATATTCCCTGAGCATTTCATACATCGATTCCGGCTCTTGTGGAATTTCATTGCACAGTTGGCTTTCTATCTTTTTGGATTGTGTAGAGATATACTCATCAATATTCATAAAAATGGCCTCTCCCGCGTATATTAGAAAGCAACACTATTTATACTTCAGCCTTCGCTTGAATCCGCACTTTTTGCACTTATATTCAAGTATGCTGTTGCGCGCTTCAAAGGAAATTTCAACGTTTTTTCCCGGAACCCAGAGCGTGAAGCATTTTTTGCAGAATGAAAGCTTTTGCTCCCGGCTAAGGCGCACCTTGTATTTCTGCACAAGCTTCCAGATGAGCCTGAGGTACCTCTCAGAGCGCTCGGGGTGTGTTTTAAAAGAAGAGCGCGCCTCATCAAGGAGCTTTGCTATCCGCTCCCGCACTGTCTCTTTAATAACCTTTTTGGACCTCTTATCCATAATCCGCTTAGGAAACAGAAAGCAAATAAAGGGAGAGCATGGACTTTATTGAGGAATTCTTTATATCTCCAATACTTGAGAAGACCGGGTACAATCCGGTAAATACCCTTGTATATGCGGGAATTGCAATTGTAGCAGTGTACTTACTCTTCCGGATATTGAAGCGAAGCGGAATAAAGATGGGCAACAACTTTTTCTGGGGCGTTTTGAGCTTCGTGCTTTTTGGCTCCACTATGCGTGCTGTTACAGATGCGGTGGACAGCGGCGTATTTAGCGGAGCAACTCCAGCTCACCAATTCATATTGGATAGCGGGTTTTACGATTATGGATTTCTGACTGTTACCCCGGGGATCTATATTATGGTTGCAGCGCTCTTGCTTATAACTATTGCAATCCTGAGCTATTTTAAGCGGATGGAGCTGCTTCCGTATGTGGGAATTGCGCTTTTTATTCCGAATTTCTTATTGCTGATTCCATTTATGCAGTATATTGAATATGCAGTGCCTGTGCTCATTCTTGCTGGGATTCCAGTGTATTTTATTTACCGGAAGTATGGTGCGGTTGCTTCTGCTGTAGTTGGGGGGCATGCCCTGGATGGGGCAGCAACATTTATTATTCTGGATGTTTTTTCAACTGCTGTTGGAAAAAATTACTTTGAGCAGCATGTTCTTTCCCGCTTTGTGGGGGAGCTTCTGGGTACATATTTCTTGTTTTATCTGCTTAAAGTGGCAATTGCCTCTGCTGCAGTTTACCTTGTGGAAAAGGAGGGGATGAAGCCCGATGAGCGGATTTTCTTTTATCTTGTAATTGCGATAATTGGTCTTGCTCCGGGGATAAGGAGTGTGCTCAGGATGGTGTGCGGGACATGATTTCCCTTGTTGGTTTGGGTGTAAGCTATGATATTACTGGGCAGGGAATGGAATTGCTCAAGGATTGTGATATTGCATTTTGCGAAACACATACAATGCCTGTTCCTTTGGAATATGTGCAGAAACTTGAAGAGGAAAGTGGCAAGAAAATTGAGATTATCGGGCGCGGCAAAGTGGAGGGGAATTTTCCCTATGTTCTTGAAAAGGCCAAAGACCATAAAGTTTGTTTGCTCTGTGGGGGGGATCCCTTAACTGCAACTACCCACCTATCCCTGCTCATTGATGCTAAAAAAGCGGGAATTGAAACTATTGTTGTGCATAATTCTTCAATATTTTCTGCAGCTGCTGGAAAATCCGGCCTGCAGCCATACAAATTTGGGAAAACGGTTACTCTCAGCTTTTGGAGGAAGAATTATGAACCTACTTCGCCCCTCCTGCTCATTGAGAAGAACCTGGATGCTAAAATGCACACACTTGTTTTGATGGATTTGGATAAAGAGCTGGGTTTGATGGATGCAAAGCTTGGTTTGGAACTGCTCAGGAAAATGGAGGAAAAAGAAGGGATGGGTGTGCTTCCGGAAAAGCTTGTTGTATTGTCTTGTGTTGGATACCCGGATGAAAAGATTTCTTATGGAACTGTTTCTCAATTGCTTAATTCTGATTTAGGAAAGCCTCCTTTCTGCATTGTAATTCCTGCAGAACTGCATGAAGTAGAAGGGGAGTACCTGGAATTATTTGCCAAACTCAAAGAATAAGTCGTTGAAGATGTATTTGGGCTCACTCCCCTGGACAAAGCCTTCTGCTTCTTCTCCTTTTAGCAGATTGTTGTTTTCAATATCTATTGCATAAGGCTCAGTTAGGTAAGTGAATTTTACAGTTACATATTTGTTTCCAATTACAGTTGCTGCGGATTCTGAACCTGCAGCACGCAAAAGGGAAGTAGTGAGAAGCCCTTTGTCTATGCGTGAAGCTGCGTTCATTTTTTCAATTTCTTCAAAGGAAAGCGAATACTGCACCGGAAGCATAATTACCTCTATTCCTGAGATGTGCGAGATTATTCGCTCCACTGCATCCAGGAATTTTTCTTCTTTTTTGTATGGTGCTAATTCTTCCAGCATCCTGGTTTTGAGGGAAGTTACATACTCAGAATAAGGGGAAATCAGCTGCCTGAGCCTGGAGAGCGAGCGGATTTCTTCTCTTTCAATCTCGTCCTTGTGGCGCTTGAGGATGTATCTGGCCACTTCGAGGTCTTTACCCATGAGCTGCTTTGGGATTGGAGATTTATATTCCTTCCCTACTCATAAGCAAATCTGCCCACAAACATATCCAATGAAGTAGTTTGTTCACCAATCAATTCTATTCCTTCAGATCCATGTTGTACAAATAAATGGGTGCCAGCAAAACCTCCGGCAATCAAGACCGAATCGTCTGGGAGTACCCCAACACCCTCTGGACATATACCCTCAGTTCCTCCAATCCGAACAGCTTTGATTAAGTTGCCATTTGAATAATATTTAGCTAAAAACATGGCAGAAAACTTAGAAAATTCCATAACCGTCTCGTTGGGTTCCCCCTCTCCAAAAATAGAATTCCAACATCTAGACACAGTACATGCATGCGAATATTGTCCCACCACAGATATGGACCCATCCTTATGTAGGGCAAGGTCAAAAGCACGATCGCAGGCCTCTCCACCTGCCTGTTTAGCCCAAAGCAGAGTTCCATCTGGATTATATTTGGCAATCAATACATCGCCTGCACCAGATTCAAGCATATCTTCATAATGAGCAGCCGATAGGATTGTTTGGTTGGGTTCTCCTTCTCCAAATATCCTTTCGAAGCCAAAGAGTGTTCCAGCTAGAATAATCGAATTGTCTGCACTCAATTTAATAGATTTCACATCTGCTCCTTGAGAGTCTTTGGCCCATGCTAAGGTGCCATCTGGATTGTATTTAGCAATGAACGTACCCATATCCTTCTCCCCATATTCTAATGGTATGTCAGAAGCAGCAGGTTGCAACGTGGTTTCGTTGGGTTCTCCTTCTCCAAAAACAGCAGTGCCTTCAAAATTCCCGGAAACTACAAAATAATCTCCCCCGGAAGAACCACATATAGCAGATACTGAAGTATGTGGAGTACCAGAATCAGTTAATGATTTAGTCCAGAGGAGAGTGCCATCAAGAGCATAGTTGGCCACATTTAAATCAGGGTGCCCTAAGAGAAATGAGTTTTCTCCAAAGGCAGTGATGACAGGAGAAATCCACCGCCCTACTTCAGTAAGTTTGGCCCAGGCCAGAGTGCCATCCGGATTGTATTTAGCAATGAACGTATCTTTATGGGGGTCAGATAGGTCCGTTTCGTTGAGTTCTCCTTCTCCAAAGAGAACGGGATAGTGTGGCTCTTCTTCACTGGCACTACAAACGGATCCGCTTAGCAGAACCGAACCGTCGGAAAGTAATGCAAGGTTTTCTCCAATGTCCCTACTTTTTCCCCCTGCCCTCTTTGCCCAAGCAAGTGTGCCATTTGGATTGTATTTAGCCACGAAAATATCATAATCTGAAATAACTTGCGGAGGATCCTGGTTTGGGTCTGGAACTGATCGCAAAGTGATTTGGTTGGATTCACCTTTTCCAAAAATAGCATTATCTGTAAATGCTCCTGTAATCATGGATGAGCCGTCTTCAAACACCTTTGCATCCCTTACCTCCTCATGGTGTGGGCCACCGGCTTGTTTAACCCAAATAGTGTCATATTGGGCTTCAATAGCAACACCATCTGGTTGTATAGGTGTAGAACAAGCCAATAAAGATGTAGCCAATACTGCTGCTGCAAGTGGCCTTGCAAAAGTATTTTTGAAGAATCTCCCCACTCTCTCAATCCCACTAATTTTATCCGGCCCCATAATAGATTTAGATTTTAATGGATTTACTCCGGCATTATTTCCAGAAACAGTTTCAATATTCACTACCTTCCCAACAGACGTTATCCTCCCCGACATAAGGCACTTAGGGCGCAGAACTGTTTTTAAAAGTATTCTTACTGGTTATTTGGGTAAAATATACTGCCCCCATTATTATATTCTTTTATATGTCTTTCTAAAGAATAAACCAATTGCGACCGGTGTTAGATATGAAATTCATTGCTTACGGAGGAGCCAGGGAAGTGGGAAGAAGCGCTTTCTGGCTCACAGAGAAAAAAAGGCAAATCCTCCTGGATTGTGGAGTTAAATTGGGGGAAAAGGTAGAAGACCCGCAATTTCCAGAGGGGTTTGAAAAGAAAATAAAGGATGTGGCAATAACCCACGCCCATCTGGACCACTCAGGGTATCTTGCAAGTTTGGTTGCCCATGGCGCAAAGCCGGTGATGTATGGGATTAAGGCAACTAAAGACCTTGTAGGGATATTGCTTGCAGATTATCAGCGCATAGGAAAGGATATTGATTTTGATGAGCGGGATGTTTCTGAAGCAATCAGGAGATTCCACACGTATCAGTTTAAGGAAAAATTCAGGGCAGGGGGGTATGAAGTGCGATTGTACAACGCCGGGCATATCCTGGGCTCTGCGATGATTCATTTAGAAGGGGAAAAAAAGGTTCTTTATACCGGGGATATTTCCACCAGGGGAACAAGGCTCTTGGATGGGTGTGAGCGGGATTTGCGCGCGGATGTGCTTATTATGGAGGGAACTTATGGGGATGAGGAGCTTCCCGGAACAAGGGAATCCATAGCCAAGCTGATTAAGGAAATAAAGGAAACAATAAAGGAAGGGGGGCATGTGATTATTCCTTCGTTTTCTGTTGGGCGGGGGCAGGAAATCCTTCTTTTGCTGGAGAGCTATATGAAATCCGGGGCCCTTCCGCATGTAAAAATTTACATGGATGGAATGGTTAGAAAGGCGATGAAGATTTACCGGCAGAATATAATTTATGCAAAGGAGGAGGTGCAAAAGAGAATTCTTATGAGTGCGGATGACCCATTCTCAAGCAAGCATTTTTATGTTCCTAAACGAAGGGACAGGAAAGATGTTATGGAAGAGCCCTGCATAATTGTGTGCACTTCCGGGATGCTTTCGGGCGGTCCGGTTTTAACTTACCTAAAAGAATTAAGCTGGAACCCCAAAAACAAGATTATTTTTACAGGGTATCAGGCTGAGGGAACGCGCGGGCGCAAGATACTGGATGGGGCAAAAAGCGTGGAGATTGATGAGAATGAGGTTAAGCTTAAGCTGAAGATTGCTGAATTAAGGCTCTCGGGGCACGCGGGAAAAAGTGAACTGCTGCAGTTTGCCCATGGAATTAAAGGCTTGAAGAAGATTATTTTAGTGCACGGAGATGAGAAATCCCTGGAAGCAATGGCCGAGCCTTTGGAAAAGAAATACGAAGTAGTCGTCCCCAGAATGCTAGAAGAAGTAAAAATATAAAACAACAAAAACGAAACCCGGCAAAGAGGTACGCCCAACACCGTATTTTTTTTAGAACCAGTTTTGCATAGCATAAAACCACCCAGGCCATAAAGCCCGAGCGAAGGAGGGTTTTATGAGCAGAACCCCTGCCACTTTCCCCCCAGTAAAACAAAAAGGTAGCGTAACACGGGCTATGTTTTCTTGAGCTTATGCTCAAGAGAAGCGACCGAAGGTCGCTAAGATTATAAAATTTTTACAGCTGCGTAACACAGCAGAAAAAAATTTTAAATGAAGTCATAGCAGTCCATTGGTGGAAGGATTACGTCGCAATAGCACTGCAGCC
>DAOUYQ010000017.1 GCA_030666035.1 Microcaldota archaeon | reverse complement strand
GGCAGTTTTTGTACAAGCAGATGCATTGCATTTACGGCATATTCCAATTCGGCCTCGCCTTTCACGATGAAATCGCTCAGGCTATAGTCGCCCCACCTGCGTATGCTGGCATCCTCGCTGCTGAGCATCTTATTTATCAGTCCCATCATCTGCTGCGGGAAGAGTGCTACTATCTCCTTGTTCTCAACCGGTGCTGCCGGTCCAGATTCAAATTCAGTACGAGAGATTCCAGAACATATGCCACTGCGCACATATAAGCTCTTATCGTCTAGCATTCTCTCAAGGACTGGGAGTATCTTTTTCCCCAGCTCAGGTTCATTAATCCCATGCCTTACGAGGATGTCTATCAGGGCCCGGCCTGCTCCTCTGCGGACTACGTCCAATTTGTCGTTAATACCAATCCGGACCAATACATCTATTATCTTGTTCCTTAACTGCGGTGTCGTGCCTTCCCTTGTTGCCATGTCTCCGAGAATGCCTGTGCGACAGTAGAACTGATTCTCTACAGACGGCTTCACTGTACAGCACGACATACCTCCAGCTGAGTGGGTTCCAGTAAAGGGACTGCCATATGTAGCGCTTTGGAAGGAGCACACGCGTGTTGCACCGCATTCAGTCTGCCTGTTATATATCTCTTCATTGATGCCCTTCGGCAATGGATAGTTGACAGCGGGAGAGGGAACACACCCTGCGAAAAGAACAGATGCCAGAAGGAACTTGCTCAGACGAGGTTTCCTCTCTTCTTTTGTTTGGGAATCAACATTCCTTTTACTTGGATGAAATAATCTTCTTGCCACAACACCACCCTCTAGTAACTATAACCATAAATCTTCTTAAATGGTTGGCTTCAGCCAAGAAAAGCAAATGGACTGAAGTGTATTTTGAATTCGGATTGATGCCGAAAATAAAAGAATATATAAGAAAAAAACATTGAAATTCACAGATGTTGAATATGGGGAATCAGATATATTTTATGCCCTGCTTTCCGAACCCCCTCTCCCTACATAGGAAAATTTCGCCCTCACTGGGATTCGAACCCAGGTTCCAAGCTCCGCAAGCTCGTGTCCTATCCAGGCTAGACTATGGGGGCAAAAGATTATGGTAAATATTGGTTGGGGTTAAAAGGATTTATATTGTTTGTGTGGAGCATTATTCCGGATAATTGCACAAAACTCCCACATTTAAATACATTTCTACACCCAAATTAATACCATGTCAAAGCGAACCAGGAGAAAGCTGCAAAAAACTCCCTCAAAAATAAAGCCTATAGCGAGGACGGGAGCCCTGATATTAGCAGCCACTGCTGCAGCAATGCTCATTGACACTAATAGAATTGACGCCCCTAAAAAGGGAAGAACACCCTCGGGTTTTATTGGAATGGAGGGCAAAGGGGAATTTGGAGCAAAGGCCCCCCTTGCTGAAGAAATAAATATAGAATACCCTGGAGTGGACGCTGGAGTAAAAGATGCAGGAAAAGAAGATTGTGGAGTAAAGGACGCTGGATTGGATTCTGGAAAAGAAGATACTTGGGTAAAGGCTGGTATAGCTGGCAAAACACCTGGGAAAGAGGTCCCTGCAATTCTTGAAAACCCATGGAATTTTGAGCAAGAAGATGCAGGGTTGGAACTTCGCTCCAAAAAAGAGCCTGTAGAAAGAGAAATCCCTGCAAAGCCTAAGAAAAAACGCAAAGGAAAGAAACCAAAAACAAGGAAGCTTGGCAAAAAGCATGGGAAAAGGCAGAATCCGATGGCGTCACAGAAGCCTTCAGCAGAAAGAGAAAATACCAGGCCAAAAGGGTGCACGCCAGGCATGCTCGAGTGCGCCCCGTATTAAGCGCTTACGAAAAGACGCCAAGCTTTAAAAAGCGGTCCAATCTTAATCCATTAACTTTTTTCGGTGAATTGATATGACAAAAAGATGTTCAACATGCGGAAAGCTGGCAAAAGAGTTTGCCGAGTTCCCCTGCCCGGAATGCGGCAATCATATTGTGCGCTGCAACCACTGCAGGGAGGTAAGGAACAAGTATGTCTGTAAATGCGGATTTACTGGGCCATAAGGTGCTTAAGATGGGACAGGTAGCAGTAACGATTAAGGTTTTCCCGGAAAACCCTGAAAAGCTGGAAGATGTAAAAAAAGCAGTCAAAGAGCTGGTTAAGGTAGTTAAAATTGAGGAAGAAGCAATTGGCTTTGGGCTCAGCGCTGCCATAATCACGTTCATAATGGAAGATGCTGGCGGCCTTGATGAACTGGAAGAGAAAATCGCCGCGCTCCCGGATGTAAGCCAGGTTCAGGTTTCAGGAGTAGACCGCATTTAGTGCTTTTCTTTTATTATTAATTTCTTCTTTTTCTTCTTTCTTATAACTACAAGATAGATGTATACTATCAGGCCTATTACAAAAAGTCCGCCTGCAGCATATGCAAGAGTAGGCTCATCCTTTGAATCGATTGTGAATTCTTGGCTCTGGTATCCTGAGCGTTCAACTTTTACAATCTGGGAACCGGGTGGAAGTGAAAGTGTGATGGTTCCATCAGCATTGAGTTTTTGGCCTCCGGCAGTTATTTTTACTCCATTGAGCGGAAGCCCCCTTGAATCAGTGATAATTATTTCAAATTCAGTGTTTGCACGCACCTGGGAGGGGTAAGTAATTGACATTAAAGCAGGCGCGGCTTCAGCAACATGCACAAGCGAAAGCAAAGTATATGGCTCGGTTTCAGTTCCAGTGGAATCGGAAACTTTGCACTCCAACTCGAGAAGCCCATATGGATAAATGGATGGATCAAGGTTGTAATTCCATTCCGTTTCATTAAAGGATATCCATTCGCCTTCATTTATCCTCAACTGGGTTAGGGGATTTCCATATTTTGAATATCCGAGCCCGGAAACAGTAAGGTCTGCATCACCAATCTGTGCATCCATTTCCGGAGAAAGAATACTGCAAGCCTTGGAGGAATCTATTCCATAAACTCTCCCCTCTTCGGTTCCTACAATAATCTGGCCATTGAAATATGTTGGGGGGCTTGGCCAGTCCACAAAAGACCTTTTGAAAAAAACCGTGCCATCCACCGGAGAGATTGCATAAAGGCTTTTGGTTGTGGTAAGGTAGAGGGCATCTGCTGAATCAGAAAGAAACATTTTCCTTGTGGCTTTTCCATCAAGTTCTACAGACCACATAACCTCATTTTCATAAATTGCATAAAGATGGTTGCTGGAAGTGCCGATAAATATTTTGCCCTGGTGCTCTATTGGAGTTGTGCTTATCTGCTCAAAAACATTGACTTTTGATTTCACGTTTCCATTGAACATATCAAGGCCGTAAAGGAGCCCTTCACTTGTTCCGGCATAAAGGGTATTTGCCACCAGGGTGGGGGGAGTATCCCAGGTATGCCCTATCCGGCTTTTCCAGAAGAAAACGCCCGTTGTCCGGATTGTATAGAGATAATCTTCATATCCAAAAATTATATAGCTGGGGGTTGCAAGTGGCCGGGTTACGAAATATTCAGTCTGTTTATATGATAGGGTCTCCTCTTCTGAACCCGGGGCAAAATTCCATGCAAGGGAACCATCTGCATTAAGTGCCTGGATTCCATTCTGGTCTGACACATAAATTTTGTCTGAAACTGCTACCCCGCTTATGCCTGGAAGTTCGGTCTCCCACTGAAGTGCCCCATATTGATTGAGCGCAATGATTTTATTTTCTGTTGGGATTATAATTTTGTCCCCGAAAGAAACAGGCTCAGAAACAACCGGGCTCATTGCATTATATGACCATTTCACAAATGGGGGCTCAATTGAATAGACCTTGCCGGCAGCTGTGCCCACAATAACGCGTGAGCCATAAATGAGGGGTTGGGTGCCAACCGCTGCTCCGGTATCAACCTTCCATAACTCCCCTGCAAAAGAGAGAGAAAGCACCAAGAGGAGGAGTATAGCCAGTTTCATTTGCCCGCCATTAGTGAATCGTGCTTTCCATCATCAAGCTCACGAATAACTGTTCTTGGGTCTTTCCCGTCAATTGTTATTCCCATGCTGTTGCAGCTTCCTGCTGCTTCTTTTACTGTATCCCTGAGAGTTTTTCCAAGAGATTTATCCTGCATTTTTTTAGCTACTCCAATTAGCTTCTCCAATGAGATATCCCCTACTTTCTCTTTGTCTCCGGTTCCTTTCTGGACTCCGGCTTCTTTTTTGATTAAGTCGGTTGTTTTTTCTGCCATCACACATCAACTCTACGCTATACTTCTCTATTTTCTTAATATAATTTTAAAGGGTTTGCATGTGCCTGGATTCGCTTCAAAAGAACAAATTTGCAAAAATTTGTTCGGGACAAAAGATATTTTGTCCGCTTTGATCTCTAGCTTCGCTGGAGAGATGTGGCAGGATGCCACACAGAACTTCGAATAGAAGTTCAATCAACTTTGGAAATTTTTAAATTTCCAATCAACAAGCAAAACCATGGTTTTTTCTTATTGCAAACAAATAAAAGGCTCAGAAATAATAAGCTATAATGCCTGGGAAATTTCCTACATTTGGTTTTGAAACAGAATTTTTTACAATAGACGAGGAAGGAAACCTCGTGCATAAAGCGGATGATGTAATTGATTTGCTCAAGGATAAGAAGAGGATTCACAGCCATTTACGAAAAGAAGTGTTTTACTCAATGCTTGAAATCGGAGCATATCCTGGCAGGAAGCTGAAAAAAGTTGAGCTTCGCTACCTGGAGAACCTTAGAACTACCATCGATTTGTGCTCGGGGCAGGGAATAAAATTGCTTCCGCTCACCTGCTATCCTGCCAAATCCAGGCCAAAGATGAGAAAGAATCCATGGTATGATATGCAGGCAAAGTTTCTTGGAAAGCAGAAGTTTTCCAGGGCAATTCGTATCTGTGCATTTCATTTTCACTATTCGCTTCCAAGGGGGCTTGTGGAAAAAAGCACTACCCAGCTGCGCCGTCTCCGCTATTCTAAGGCACGGGAGATATTCCTCAATCAATATAACTTCTTAATTGCAGCAGACCCGGCATGCATTACTTTTTGCCAGTCTTCCCCCTTTATCGAAGGGGAGCATTTTGCAAAAGATGCAAGGACACTTCTCTACCGGGATATGGTGCTGGAAGAAGGGGGCAGGAGGATATACGGGCTATATGCTGAGCATCCAATGTTTGGGGGGCTTCCCAATTATGAATACACTCTGGCGGACCTTAGGAACATCTCTGCAGAAAGAAAAGATGCCTTTTTAGCCATACTGCACTCCAAGGGAATGAATCTTCCGCCCAAAGTCCTCAAACGCTCCAACCTCAGGTTCATGTGGGGCTCAGTTCGCATAAACAGGGTGGGGACTACTGAGTATCGGGGGACAGACATGAACCATCCATCTTACATTTTTTCCACTGCATACCTTCTCAAGCTTGCATTAAACACAATCAAGAGCCAGAATCTTCAGATGGTGCCTTCGGATATTGGGCTAAAGGAGCCGTTTAAGCGGGAGGGAGATGTTGTTTATTTGCCCCCTTTTTCCAGAGTTAAATCTGTTGAAAAACGCTCTACACTCCGCGGGTTTGAGAGCAGGAGGGTGCATAATTATTGCTCTGCACTTTTCAATTTTGTAGTGAAGAATGCAAAAAGAAAAAACATGAAAAAGTTAAAAACTATTTCCAAAATGCTCCGGGAAAAGAAAACCGTATCTGATGAGATTCTGCGGTTTGTGCGGAAAAAAGGATACAAGCCGGACAATGTGCCAAATGAGGTTTTGAAAGAGGTTGCACTTGTGCATTCTGCGCGGCTCTCCACTGATGTTGATGAGACAATAAAGCTCCTCTCCAGGTGACTTGCTCCCCGCCCTAATGTAATGGCAATTTTGGAGTATTAGAGCGTTTTTATTAGCTCTTTTACTTCTTTTGCATCTACCCTTAAGCGGTAATTCTTCATAATCTCCCCCATGTTTTTGTTGTGCTCTAATATGAGTTTTTTGAGCTCTTCCCCTGAGATTTTGTGGAGCTGGCGGTTTTTGAGCACCTCTTCCACTGGGATACCTTCTGCCATTTCCGGGAGGATTTCAATTATTGCGGATTTTACGAATTCCCCGTTTAGGTAATGGGAAAACAGGCCCTCCATTGTTTTGTCCAGGTGCTTGATTTCTACTCCTTCTCGCCTGAGTGCAACAATAGTGTCTTCAAGGGTGGTTGCTGCAAGCATGGGCTCTACTCCCATCCCTATTAGCTTTTCAAATGTTTTGAGGTGCCTGGATTTTAGCATTCTCTTTGCCATTTCCGGGTTGAGGAGTTCTTCAAGTTTCTTTTGCTTTGCTTCCAATCCTTCTCCAATATGTTTTCTTGCCTCATCCAGCAAGCCTTCGGTAACCTCTATTGCATGGATATCTGTTTCAGGGTACATGCGGGCTTTTCCGGGGAGCGGGCGCATATAGGAACTGGTTCCATCCGGGTTTACCTTTCTTGTCTGGCCCGGGATTTCACGGAGGGATGCGCGCTCTGCAACCCTTGCAAGGGCCATTCTTCCTTGCCCTTCTTCTGCAAGCACAATCACGAATGCATCTTCTTCTTTTGCTTTGAGCTCTTCTTGCATTTTTGAAGATTCTTCTTCACGTATTCCATAATCCAAGAGGTTCTCATCGCTGTGGATTATTCCTTTTAGGCCTGCGGTTTTTGCATAGTCTGCAAGCTCGGTTCCGTATCTTTTTCCGGGCTGGATTTCGGTCCCAAGGATTCCTTTGTGCCCCGCTAGCACAAAGCCCATTACCCTCTGCCCTGCAAGCAGGCCGCGGTTAATAAATGATGAGCTTGTGTTGGAAAAGATGCGGCTCAGGTCCACTATGCGCGGGTTTTCTTCTGCAGGAACTTCCTTTAGTTTCTTGAGAATTTCCAGGATGGCTTTTTGCCGGTTTACTTCAATCTCAACTATTTTTGGGATTAGTTTTAGGTCTTGCACGCCTTTTATTTCTACTCTTGCGCCTTCGGGAATGGAAATATTAACATCCTGGCGGATTGTTCCAAGCCCGCGGGCAGCTTTTCCGGTTGCACGCAGAATCATCCCGATTTTTTCTGCAACTTCCCTGCAGTGCTCTCCGCTTACAATATCCGGGGAGGTTGCAAGCTCAATTAATGGGATTCCAAGGCGGTCTAGGCGGTAGTGCTTCATTCCGCTCTTTTTTGTTTCAATTATGCCTGCGCTCTCCTCTTCTATTGCTACAGCATCTATTCCTACTTTTCCTTGGGAAGTTTCCATGTATCCATCTGTAGCAACCAGGGCAGTGCGCTGGAATCCAGAGGTATTGCTTCCATCCACCACTATTTTCCTCATTATGTGAATCTGGTCAACTATGCGCATATTAAGCTGGGTGCAGATTCCCAGCACAACTAAAAGCGCGACGTTGTCTATTGGGTGGGGTGGCTCTTCATCCTCTTCTACAAGGCAGCAGTCTTTTTTGAAAAGATCATACTCAAAATCCAGCTGCTTCTCCTGCTCTAAGCGTGCAGCGCGGTCCAGTTCCCCCATTTCAGATTCGCTTGCGCGGAGGTTGCGGATTATTATTTGGTCTGGCGCTTCATCAACAGCCAGAACTGAGGGGCAGCGGCAGAAAAGCTTTCCAGTATCCAGGCGCTGGTGGATTTCTATTCCGCATTTGAGTTGAGGAGTTTGGCTCATTTTAGTCCACCTCCTCAATTCCGCTCTTGGAAGAAATTTCCCCTGCAATCGGCATCATCATTTCCGCTGCTACTTTTTTGGGGTCCTTTTCATGGCCAAGCACCCAGCAGAGCTTTGCATAGGCTGCCTCAGGGGTCCAGTCTGCCCCGCTCCCGATTACCCCTGCGTCCTGGAGGAGCCTTCCTGCAGTATAGATATTCAGGTTTACCCTTCCATAAATGCACTGGCTGGCCATTACTACTGGGATTCCTGAATCAGAAAGGGCTTTAATTTCAGGCAAAACACTCAGCACATTTGGAGCATTGAATGCGTTTGTGGCAACATGCCCAAGGCCTGTTCCTGCAAAAACCACCCCATCATATTCTGCCAATGAATCCACAAGCTTGGGTTTCAGCCCTGGATGTGAATAAATTAAAGCAACATTGCCATTTATTGCATTATTAAATTTGAGTTGTCCCCCTCGCTCATGGTAACTTCTCAGGGGCTTGATTTCTTCTTTTGAAAAATCGGCTTTTGCAAGGGGGAGGCTGTTAATGGACCTGAATGCGGCTCTTGCAGAAGTGTGCATTTTGCGCACTTTTGTCCCCCTATGATAATAACAATAAGTGTCGTTGGTTGTTGCATGCATGCATACTCCCACTTCTGCAATCGGGCCTTCCTTTGCAAGGTATGCAGCGTTGAGGATATTGAGCCGGGCATCTGTGGAGGGGCGGTCCGGGCTTCTTTGGGCACCTACAAACACTACCGGGACTGGAGTGTCCTGAAGCATATAGGAGAGGGCCGCACTGGAATAATGCATTGTGTCTGTTCCGTGGAGGATTACTACTCCTTTTACTCCCTGCTCGATTTCTGATTTTACTGCCTCTGCGGCAATAGCCCAATGCTGCGGGGACATGTCCTCAGAAAGCATTGCAAAGAGGGATTTGGTGTGGAAGCTGGTGATTTTTTCTAACTCTGGCAAATTGCGCAGCAAGTCGGCCGGGTTGGTACTTGGGAATACTGCACCTGTTTTGTATTCTACTCTTGAGCATACTGTGCCTCCCATGGAAAGAATTGCGATGTCCCCTATTTTTTGGGAGACTTCTGCGGCTTGCTGCAGTACTTCTACTTCCCCCAGTTCTTCTATGCTTGTTCCTTCTTTGGAGAGGCCGATGTTGTAGCCATTTTCCAATTTTAGGACTATTGTTTTGTCATTGGATTGGGGAAGGATAAATCCTTCATATGTGATTCCTTTTTTGTGCAGTTTAACGCGCTTTAACTTCATACTAAAGAACACCGAGAGTCTATATTCTAGAAGGTTTTTAAGGGGTTCTGGGGAAATAAAACTCATGAGATATCTGGTTGTTGGAATCCTCCTGATTCTTGCTTTTGGGTGCATTGCACCTGAAGAGCAGCCGGAAGAATTGGTTCCTGGAGAAGAAGTGGGGGAAAGCGCATCCCTAGTACCTGAAACAGGTAGTGGGAAGAAATTAATCACGGTAAGTGGAGAAGGGGCTGTAGCGGTTGCAAAAATAAGGGCGGTGGAAAAAGAGGGGGAATGGGAATTCCCATTGGAGGAATATAAAAACGAATTCGCGGAAGCAGGAGTGCACAGTGATGCGTTTATCCAATTAAACAGTAGCCATTTCTCGCTTTTTGAAGAGGGGGAAGCTGTGTGGTTAACTCCACTGGTGCAGGGTGAGAAAGGTGTATTGTTCAATGCACTTTATTCCCATAACATAGAAAGCTGCGAAGCAGATACGGTGAAGATTATTGGCAAG
>DAOUYQ010000018.1 GCA_030666035.1 Microcaldota archaeon | reverse complement strand
GGGAACTAATAGAGCCTGGGGAACATGGGGGTTTTGGATTCAGGCTGGGTGTTGAATTAAGAGGAAGGATGGATGGAAAGCAGATTAATATGCCAAGTGAAGTTCTTGCTGAATCTGGATTTGGGACATCTGTTACTTACGAACCAGTCACAGTATATGCAATAGAAAGAATCTTTTTTGGTGTGGAGTATCCCTATGCCCAATCTATTGGAGATTTGGAGGCATACCATAAGGAGATTAAGGCTGGGCTTGTGGTGGCATTGGAGGGTGCAAATTTAGGAGTTGGGTTCTTCAAAACCAGCTTTGAAACAGGTGGAGAAATATCTGTGGAGATAGAAGCTGGGGACCTGGTTCCCAGGATATACGGATGGGGTTCATCCGGGGGAGAATTGTTCGGGTATGAAGCGGGTTTTGGAGTGGAATTGGGTTTTGGAGCAGAAAGAAAACAGGGCAAGATAAAATTCAAAAAAGGCTTTGGGGGAGAAAGGGGAGGATGGTCGGATGTAACCTCCAGAGACTTTGAACAACCCACTTTAGAGTGGACCCGGGCTGAAATGGATGCGGCAATTGAATCCTCAAGGCACTTTAATGCAACAGTAGCCCAAGCTGAAACGTTTGATGAGTTCATAGATGCATACAAGGGGAGGCCAAGAAGAGAGATATTGGATGCAGTCAAATGGCTGGGATGGAATGGAAAAAGAAATTATGATGATACATTAACATCCAATCTGGGGAAAAGCCGGAAGCAGGCAAAAAGAATTAAGGATATTGGCGCAGACGGCGCATACCAAAGCATAAGAAACTCATATCTTCATGGTTATGAAGTAACCAGGGATGCGGGCATCTGCGCTAACATTAATATGCTGCCCGCAAAATTCCTTAGGGGGGTCGGCTTCGAAGCCTATGTTTTAGCAGTAGGGGGGAGAAAAACAGGGCATATCATTACGGTGGCTTTCGACCCGGAAAGCAAAAAATCTTATTTATGTGACTATTTTGATTTGTATGAATATTCCGGAAAAAGAATCTGGCCATTAATCCAGGATTATGCCAGAAGGGAAGGAATTATCGTCCAGGGCGTTTACCTATTTGGAAAAGATGATAAATTAGTCGGATATTACCAGGGGCCGGAAGGAAAGATTATGGATGAGGTTGCCGGGAGTGCTGAAGATAAACTTAAGGAAGGGCTTCTTGGGAGAAAACCTAAAAGGAGATAATTTATGAAAACTTGTGCATTTCTTCTACTTCTTTAGTGGTTGTTGCATTAAAGGGCCCTTTATCATCCCTTATGCGAATCATTCGCGGGAACCTTAGCGCAAGGCCCTTTCCGTTTTCCATTCC
The DNA here is from genome assembly GCA_030666035.1 of Microcaldota archaeon. Taxonomy (GTDB): domain Archaea; phylum Micrarchaeota; class Micrarchaeia; order Anstonellales; family Bilamarchaeaceae; genus CAIKOA01. The sequence continues at coordinate 8,001 of DAOUYQ010000018.1, read as the reverse complement.
GCAGGTATGGGTTGGGGACCGGGTAATATTATCATATGCAACTTCCACTACATGGCGCGGGTGCACCCAAAAGTCCGGCTCCATTGCATAATCCAGGTTGACTGGTGGGCGCTTTACCTTGTCTTCTTCAAGCATTTTCTGGAATTTTTCCATTTCTTCTTCGGTGAAACCGCTTCCTACTTTTGCGATTGTTTCGAAGCGGGAGGTTTCATCGTTGTATGCTGCAACAAGCAATCCTCCAAAGCCGAACTTGGCACGCGCGCCCTTTCCCCTATAATATCCTACTATTACTGCATCAATTGTATCCATCTCTTTACCATAGGACTTCTTGAGCTTTATCCAGGCAAATTTTCTTTTCCCTGCAGTATATGGGGCATTCAGGTCTTTGGCAATTATTCCTTCCAGGCGCGTACTTAGTGCGGCCTGGAAAAGGGAATTGATTTCCTCTGCGGTGTTTACAATGCGCATTTTGCTTAGATGGATTTGGCCGTTGGGAAGAAAAGATTCGAGTTTTTTCCTTCGCTCCAGGTATGGGCTGGTTGTGCAGTCTTCCCCATCCAGATAATGCAAATCAAATGCAAATACATAAAGCGGGTATTTTTTGGATGCTGCATCCAGCTCGTATTTCCTTCTCCTGCGCATTGTTTCCTGGAATGAGTAGAACCTTTTTTCCTCCTGGTTGAATGCAAGGGCTTCCCCTTCAAAAATCAAGTCTTTTGGCTTGAGCTTCTGCACTGCTTTTACTACATCCGGGAACATGTGCGTCATTTTCTCTAATCTACGGGAGTAGATTTCCACCCTGTTTCCTTTTTTGTGTATTGCAATTCGGAACCCGTCATATTTGTATTCTACTGCGCACTTCTGGAGCTTCGCGATTATTTCTTTTGGGGATGCGAGGCGCTCAGCCATTGCAGGCATTATCGGCTTGAAAACTTCTATTTTGAACTCCTGGATTTTCTTTGGGTCCTCTAAAAATACACGGGCAACATATCCTATATCCGAGCAGAGGTTGTAGGCGCGCTCCAGGGGTTCCCTGAGGGATTTGTCCCCTTCATGGGAAACACTGAGTGCATCCAGGATTGTTGGGTCACCCACCCCAAGGCGCAATTGCCCCATTACAAACCGTGTGATGTACCTTGCTTCCAGTGGGGTGGCATTATTGTAAAGCTCTACAAGGCGGTTGATTTTCTGGGTTTGGGAGCCTGTGCCTCTGAAGCGGGAAATCTTAAACATGGAGTTATAGACTGAAAGGACGCTGAGGGATTTCTGGAACAATGACTGCTGCTGCTTCTTTGCAAGGAGCTTTTCTGCAACCAGCCCAAGGTCGCCTTCTTTTTCGAATTCTTTTTCTACTCTGGATTTGGGGTAGCCTGAGGCTTTTCTTATTGCCTCCAAAACAAATTTTTCCCCCATTCCTAAATCTATTCCCTCATATGGTGGGCGCAATTCCCCTTGCAGGATGTAGGCAATTCGCTCTGCTTCTTCAGGAGTGGTTTTCTCAAAAATTCGGGCTAATAGGTCAGTCATCTCAAGGCGGCCGCTGCGCTGCTCGATTTCGTTAAATGCAATTGCCACCTCATCAAAATGCATATCCCGTAGAACGCTTTAAAGGAATAAAAAGCTGTGTGTAATGTGTTGTAATATGGGTGCGTATGCATTATAAATACTTTGCCCCATTTACATTTACAATGAATTCCAAAGGTACCTCCCAGCAGAAAATCCACATGGATGTGGACAAATTACTTGAGTTTATCCACTCTGGTAATCGGGAAATGCAATCTTATGCGCTCTCTGCTTTGGAAAACATAGTCATGACTTTTGGGGACCTCCCCCCAGCCATTCAAATTGGGGGCCTAATTGATATCGCCCTGGATATGGAATCAGCGGTCTACAAAAAGGGGGATATTGTTACCCCAAAGCTTATTCAGGAGAAAATCCGGAAGATCCTGCAGTGGCATATTTACAAAACAGATAATGTGGAGCCCCTGCTTGAATATATGAAAAAAAGGATGAAAGAGGATGTAGAAATTCACGAAGGGGGATTCCTCCTGGAAATCTGCAATTACTCTGCAAAAGTAGGGAAGGTATCCCTGGACCTGTTTGCAATCCTCAATATCAGCCTTGGGTCTGCTTCTGTGCAGGAGCATAATAAAGTCGCAGCACTTGAAACTATCGAAGTCCTGTTGGGTGCAGGTGAAGATATACGCAGGGTTAAGCGCATGCTCAGGAAAGTTGCAGATGGAAAATCGGGCTACCTTAATACAAAGGCTCAAGGGATTTACATACAGGCAGCTTCCCAAAAATTCAACAAGCCCCCCAACTGGTTTGTGAGAAAAAGGAATGCATTCAAAACGTGGAGAATGGATAACCGGGCAACGCTTATTCCCAAGCCTGTGGAAAAACTGCGGCGCGGTTTATAAGTGCTTTAGGTATTCCTTTTGCATTTTGAGTGCATCAAATTCCAGCATTGGGGATTCTGAAATTATTACACCGGAGTATCCCTGCTCTGCCAAAACTTTCATCAGGGATTTGTATGGGGGCTCGTTTTTTCCTTCCAGAGGAAGGTGGCTTTTTTCTCCTTTTTCAGAATATTCTATACAGGAAAAATGTGCATGGAAATCCTTCAGGTATCCCGGGAGTTTATTTTCTATATGGTTGAAGAATTTTGCATAATCCTCTTCAGCTTTGAATCTCCAGTCTCCCCTTGCATGAACATGTGCAAAATCAATTACCAGCATAATTTCCGGGATTTTTTGGTGAAGTTCTATGCATTCATTTAGGCTTCCGTATTGGGATTTTTTTCCTACTGTTTCTGCACCCAGTTTTACTCCGGTTATTTTATTTTTATCCATTTTTTCTTTAAGCTCTTCAAAGCGGGCTTTGAGTAGATTAAAGCATTCTTTGCTTGTTTTTCCCTGGTAGTATCCTGGGTGGAATACTGCAACTCTTGCGCCTGCCCAGCTGCATGCCTCTGCTGCTGCAAAAAGATTTCTTTTGGTTGTTTCCTGCTTTGTCTTGTCTTTTGTGCAGCAGTTTACCCAATAGGGTGCGTGGGCAGAGAGCCTTATGTTAAATTTTTCTGAGGCGGTTTTGAGCTTTTTTGCGTTTTCTTCTTTTAGTTTTACCCCCCGCACAAATTCCAATTCCATTGCGCCTAAACCTAAATTCCTTGAGCATTCAATTGCAGCTAAACTCCCCCCTTTGCACTGGTGCGGGATTCCTGCGGAGCCAAATCTAACTTTTGGTTTTTTTGGCATATTAGGATAACTGCAGGCAAGTTAAAAAAGAAGTGGAAAGCCCCCAAAAAACCAGAAAAAGCACCTTTTAAAGAATTGCTGTGCATATGTATTTTCTAATTGTGATTTTTATGGGAAAGGGAAGCGGAGGAAGAGTAAACGGGAGAAGAAAAACTGCCGGGGATTCTTATGATAAAAAACCAAGGGCCAAAGGGGATGGGGCTTCCTTGGCAGGATTGATTGGTTCTGCAAAAGCAGAACCAGAGGGAATAGAAAAAACAAAAACTAACAGGGAGATACTTTTGGAACTCGCTGCATTGCTCCAAGAACTGGGAAACTGCAAGGGGTGGGATAAACGTGAAGGAAAACAACAGGAAATGACGGAATTGATGGATGCGCTTTCTGATGTGGATTTTGCCTTGGGAGGAAAAACTGCATTGATGTTGTGTGCAGGAATGGGATTGCTTTGGGGAATCTATAAACTGCGAAAACTGGGTGCGGACCCAACTATCAAAGATGATAGAGAGAGAACTGCACTTGATTATGCAGAAGCAGGAAGGCATTGGAGCATTGAAGAAAGCCTTAAGGCGATGGAAAAGGATTGGCAGGCAGCAAGAAATGGATGGGGCGGAGAGCACGCCGCTGGAGGCAGAGCACTCAGCCCGAAAGAGGCCCGGGCTCAAGCTGCACAACGCATTAAGCAGGATAAAAAAACACTTGGCAGTGTCTCCGGAGCTCTGAAGGCATGGAAGGCCGCAAGTGATTCGGAAAAGACCAGATGTAAAACCAAAGTGATGCAGCTGCTCAAAAAAGTATCTGATGTTAATCTTGTGTACCGCGGCATGACTGTGGCGATGAACTGTGCAAAGTTCGGATTCCCTGAGGGAATTGCGTACCTTCATGGAAGGGGGGCCGATTTCAATATTGATGGAAGAATTGGGACTGTACAGGATTATGCAGATAATATGGAAGCAAAAAATGGGGAGGATTATTGGGAGGTCCATGAGCTCCTGGACAAATATGGTGCAAGGAGAAAGCGGGAGATTCAATTTATGCCCTGCAGATCATAGGAAGGTGCCCGGGTTCCGAGTGGGGCTATAACTGGCAAAATAGGCATGGTTAGGGAATATGTTCAGAGCACACGTGAGAAGAAGGGGCAAAAGGAAGGGCCTAAGCCCTATTTCTTTTTATACGCTACATGGATGTCCGCTTCCAGCATGATCCTGGTTCAAAGTTGTTGTTTTATAAATCAAAATATTAAATTTCTTTCTGGAACATCCAAGCCTGGAGCTCTTGGCTGCAGCCGGCAAAAAATAGAAAAATAAGCAATGCTGCCATCAAATGGTTTTGCATATGTTGAGAATTTGGGTTTATTGGCATTTAAATTGTTCTTTCCTACAAAGTACCATAAAGTACACCATTTAAAAGGATTCCCTTTCCTAAACTGTATATAGGTGGGAATATATGGCCAAAAAAATCAACATTTCAGAAAAAGGGGGCCCTTCTGCCCCAGGGAAAAATATGGGGCCGGGGCTTGCTAACTGTGGCTATAAGCCCGAACCTGAGCAGAGGCTGAATAAGGGTATCCAGAGGACGCTCGATTGGAACTTGCTTTGGGCTGCAAGAAAACAAGAATGGAAAAAAATGGAAGGTTTGCTTGATGAGGGTGCAAAAGCGGATTCAAGGGACAAATTCCTCTATAGTGCGCTTACTTATGCTGCCTGCGAAGGGCAGATTGCGCTTGTCAAAAAAATAATTGGAGCAGGAACTGGAGTTAGTTTAGGTGATGCTGCAAGCAGAACTGCATATATGGCAGCAACCGTAAACGGGCATACAGAAATTGCAGAACTGCTTCTTGAACACGGGAAGCTTGATGTGGAACCAAATGGTTCCGGGTCTGGCGGAGCATGGGTAATACCGGTTGTGTTTGGGGGGTGTGTTGTGGCGTATGAATTGGGGGTTGATACAATGGACCTACTGATGGCAGAGTTCTTGATTGGAAAGTGAGCTTATGAACTTGAAGCTTCCGCGGGAAACCTTGAGGGCAAGGCTTATGGCCAGAATTAGAGCTTGGAAGGATAAGCAGGGGAAAAAATCTGGTGGAAAGCCGCTTATTGGGAAACCTGCAGCAATGACTGGCAAGAGGAAGCTGGAGAAGTTGAACAGGGAACTTCTGGATGCTGCAAAAGAAGGGAAGGAAAATGAAGTTGGAAGATTGCTAAAAGCAGGGGCAGATAAGGATGCTGCGGATCATTTTGGGCGGACTGCGCTGATGAAGGCTGCGCGCAATGGGCATACAGGGGTTGCTAAGCTGCTTGTTGGGGAGAAAGTGGATGTGAATGCTAAGGATGATAATAATGTGACTGCGCTGATGAATGCTACTATTGGCGGGCATATGGAAATTGCGGAGCTGCTTGTTGGGAAAGGGGCAAATGTGAATGCTAAGAACACTTCCGGGCGGACTGCGCTGGATTATGCAATAAACAGCGGCAAAACTGCTGTGGCAGAGTTTTTGGAGAGCAAAGGAGCAAAACGGGGGAGGGATTTGCCATGAGCGAACTGGTAGCAATACTTCCGGCTCAATTAACAGCAAAGGCTGCAGTCAATTTAAAGAAGTTCAAAGCTTAAACAGAAAAGGAATAGAGAGAATTTCTAGTTTTACTGAAAAAACCACCTAACGCCATCCTTTATAAATATTATTATACTCTAATATATACATGAAAGGCCACATTGATTATGTACTAACATTCATGGAGATTAGTGAGGCGATTTCCAGGGTGTATAAGCACTCCACTCCTATGTTCAAGCTTGGGGACGAGGATGTGATGATTGCGGATGTACTTGCGGCTGCTGTCCTCTCCCAGACGAACACTTATCTTTTGGGGACAAAGGGGGAGGGGAAGACCCTGCTTGCGGAGATTGTGCAAAAAAGCATCATGAATGATGATGCGCTCTATTTGCGTGGGGACAGGGAGCTTGACCTGAAGGGTCTGATGATTGAGCTTAACCTGGATGGGAAAACTGAGGATGAGATTTACCAGGTATCTAAGAACCTGGAGAGGCCCTTATTCATTATTGATGAGCTTAACAGGTGTATCGGGCTTGTGCAAAACCAGTTCCTAAACATTGCTGATGGTTATATAGAGATTAGGGGGAAGAAATATTATCTTGGAGAAAGCGGAAATGAATATTCGTTGATGATTGCAACTGGAAATCCTCCCAGAAACGGGGATTATACCGGGGTATTTGATGAGGATGTTGCCCTTCTGGACAGGATGGGGCTTATCCTGAATGTTGATGATTATGAGATGCAGGAAGTGGATACTGCGGATGTAAAAGCGGCGAGGATTAATAAGAAGAAGATTCCGCTTGGGGATATGCGAAAGGAGGTTTTTGCAGTAAGCAGGAGCCTTGGGGAACTTTCCAAAGTATATGGGCATTATATGGAAATTCTTTCTGCTTATGTTTATTCTAGGTTCCTTAAGATGAAAGTTGCCGGGAAGGAGCTGAACAAGAGGCAGGTGGAGGACTGGAGAAGCCTTATCGTTCCTGGTTCCCATGCGGCAGGGGATGTTATTTCCCAGGGTTCGGATATATCGCAGCGTATGGTTCAGGAAGGCACTCTTAGTGAGGCTCTTCTGCTCTACCTTGCAGGGGTTAAGATGGCGCAGGGGGCAGATGCGGAAACTGCTGTTACTTCACAGAATCTTATTGATTGTTACCTTGAGACGCTTATGCTGAATGTGCGTTATGACCGGAGGTTCCTTCCGTTTGATTACATCCGGGAGAACCATGATGGGGATATTTCGGAATTTCTCAAGAAAGTAAAAACCTCCCTGAAAGGGGAGATTGATGCTAAAACTCTTGAAGAATGTGCAGGGATGGGGATTAATGTAAAGGATGCAATTTCAAATGGGGATGTTGGGAAAGTGCAGGGGTATATTGGTTACCTTAATTCGCTGGGAAGCCAGCCTATTGCCCTAATGAGTGGGAGGATGTTTGGGCAGAGGCTGAGGAATAAATTTAGGAAAGAACGCCGTGCGGAGGTTAAGAAGAAGTTGGTTGGGCTTAGGAGGGCGTGAGGATGGATAAACTGAAGATACTTCCGCCTAAAGAATGTGCAGCGAATGCTGATAGAAAGGTTAATGCTTGGAAGATTGAGCAGAAAAGGAAGATGCTTGAGGCTAAGGAGAATCCTCCGGCAGTGAAAGCTTTGGAAAAGAAACCTGTTGTTGAGAAACCTAAGATCAAGTTGAATAAGGAAAAACAGGAGATGTTGAATGGGAAACTTCTGGGTGCTGCAGAAGAAGGGAAGAAAGATGAAGTTAGAAGGTTGCTAACAGCTGGGGCGGATGTGGATACTAAGGATGCTGATGGGTGGACTGCGCTGATATATGCTGCTACTAATGGGCATACGGATGTTGCTGGGCTGCTTATTGGAGGATGGGCAGATGTGAATGCTAAGAATAATGATGGGTCGACTGCGCTGATGTTTGCTGCTCAGTATGGGCATGAGGATGTTGCGGAGCTGCTTATTGGGGGATGGGCAGATGTGAATGCTAAGAATGATGGTGGGTGGACTGCGCTGATGTGTGCTGCCCTTGAGGGACACAAGGATGTTGCGGAGCTGCTTATTGATGGGGGGGCGAATGTGGATGCTAAGGATAATGATGGGCGGACTGCGCTGATGTGTGCTGCTATTTATGGGTATAAAGATGTTGTTGAGTTGCTTATTGTTGAGGGGGCGAATGTGGATGCTAAGGAT